>JBGTLJ010000134.1:0-4568 GCA_041744175.1 Oceaniglobus sp.
TGCCTTCGCTGACGTCGGCCATTGCGCCCATCGGCCGGCAGGATGGGGCGCGCCTCCGCGCGCAAATCGGCCCGGCGGGAATGTCGACGGGTCCGGTTCCGATCAGCCTCAGGCGGGATGGATGCGGATGCTGGCGCGCCCAAGCGGTCCGGCCGCGCCCGACAGCTCATAGGTCACCAATGGGCCGTCCCCGCCTGCCGAATAGTCGAGGCACAGCGCATTTCGGGCCTGCAGGACCGGCTCGCCGCTCAGCCAGTAATGGCCGAAGAAAACGGGCCTTGCGTCCATCGGATAGGTCTGCGCCGCAAGTGTCTGCGGCAGGGCCATGTCCGGAAGATCGTCAACAGACGGCACCGAGATCGCGATGTCGCGCCAGGTGCTGGCCGCTGAGTTCCACCATTTCAGACGCACGCGATGGCGCGTTTCGCCATCCTTGTCCACAAACGACCAGCCATCCGGAAGCTGATGCTCCGGCCCTTTGGTGATCTGCTCGGCCAGGATGAACAACTCGTCCGCCCTGTCGCGGTCGGCCGCGCGGATCAGCTGATCCGCGTTCAGCACACCATCTCCGGTCAGCGCCTTGAGACGGTCCAGCGCGGCGTCGATCCAGCAGGCGTGCACGGCGCGAAACCTATCTTCTTCGAGGAACAGCGGCAGACCGCGCATCCAGTCGATCACGTCGCGCGTCTGCGGATCGCCGGGGGGATACTGGTCGAGAAAGGTGCGGTGCTGTCGGACGTTCCCGGGCGAATGTGCGCGAAGCGGCTGGCCGTCATCGGGATGCAATGTATGGAAATGCAGCGCGTTGAGTACGTGATTGCCCATGATCGCCCGGGCCTTTCCCGCATCGACAAGGCCACGAACCGTGTTCAGCACGGCCCGGTTGTCCGGCCCACGGTCGATGAAATCCCCCAGAAAGACGATGCGACGTTCCGGGTCGGGATGTGTCCAATCGGACGCGCGGTGCCGCCAGCCAAGGCGGGTAAGGGCAACTTCGAGCTTGCCGGATTGCCCGTGAATGTCCAGAATGATGTCGACGGTGCTCATGAGGTCAATCCGGGGTCGTCCCTTTTACTGTGTATGGTCCGGTGTCCGCATCGGCCCGGATCGCTTGCACCGGGCGGGAGGCTGGTGTGATCCAAGCCGGTTGTCATCGGCGGTTTCGACATCTGATTTTCTCGCGGACCGGCGCCGCGCACCCGTAGCCGCACCCGCGCGTTCCGGACGACGCATCCGGAGCAAGCGAACGCCCTAAAAACCGTGCCACCGGACCGTGCGCAGGGTTCAAAGCCCGGGCGGCGATGCCTGCTGAAGCAACCCGCCGTCGTCGGTGCCACGAACATGCCTTCGCAACTTTGCCATGGCCTGTGCGATCCGCCTGCCGACAAGCGCACCGACCCGGCAGGCGGGACCGCCGGGTCGGCGCCGGAGTCTGCTAGCGTGCGGGCAGGGGGATCCAGTCCGCCGTCGCCACGTCGGCATGGGCAAACTGCGGCATCTGTGCGCCAAGATCCTCCATGTTGGCGATGTTCTGGTCGTTGAGGAAATCCTGGGTGATCAGGGTCGGCGGCACGATGACCTGCGCGCCCGGATCTTCACCCGCCATCAGCAGCGCGAGCGCACGCACCGACACCTCGCCGACCACGGCCGGATTCGTGGCGACCGTGGCCGCCCAGGGCGACCCGGATTCGCGCATCGCCGAAATGTCGGCCGTGGAAATGTCCGCCGAATAGATGTCGATGTCCTCGCCCAGCCCTGCCTCGTTGACGGCGATCATCACGCCCTTGGCAAACTCGTCATAGGGCGCGAACACCACACTGATCCCGGGGTTGGCCTGGAGCACGGAACGGGCCTGGTTGGCGACCGAGTTGGCGATCGGATTGTCCAGCGTGCCGAACATGGCGGCCTGGGTGATGCCGGGGTTGGCCTCCAGCACCTCTTGCCAGGCGACGTGGCGGCGATCCAGGGGCGCGATGCCGGGGACATAGACATAGCCCGCCTGCCATTCGGTTCCGTTGTCGGCGATGGCCTGTTCCAGAGCCATGCTGCCCAGCAGATAGTCGGACTGTTCGATCTGCGGAATCGCGTCGTTTTCCACGTCCACATCGAAGGCGACGACGTCTATTCCGGCGTCCACGGCGCGTTGCGCGGCCTCTGACATGGCTTCGGTCAGGCCATGCTGGATGATGATGCCATCGACGCCCAGCGCGATGGCCTGATCGACCATGTCGGCCTGGATCGCCGCGTCCTGTCGGCTGTCGAACACCCGCAGCCCGACGCCCAGCGCGGCGGCCTGCGCCTCGACGCCTGCCAGATAGGACTGGAAGAAATCGCCGGTGGACAGGTAGCGCACCAGCGCGATGGTGACGTCCTGCGGCGCATCGAACGGGGCGGGCGCATCCTGCGCGGCCCCCGGTGCGGCGGTCAGGATCAGCGCCGTGGCGGCGGTCAGTCCGAACATGTTGCGTCTCAGCATTTTGGTTCCTCCCTTTGATGCATGACGGTTCAGTGACGGCCCACGGCAGAACGCCGCGAGGACAGGTAGAACGTGAAGACCAGTGCCACGACAAGCACCGCGCCCTTGACGAAATCCTGCGTGTAATAGGGCGCGTTCAGCATCGTCATGCCCTGCAGCAGGATGCCGACGAACAGCGCGCCCATGGCGGTGCCGAACGCATTCGGACGCGCCGCCCCCAGAACCGCGAACCCGATGAGCGCGGCGGCGACACTGTCAAGCAGCAGGTTGTTGCCGCTGGCAATGTCGCCGCGCCCAAGCCGCGCCGCCAGCAGGATGCCCCCGATCGACGCGGTGACGCCGGAAATCATGTAGGCCACGATCTTGTAGGCGTTGACAGGCGTGCCGACCAGGGCCGCCGCCCGCTGGTTCGACCCGATCGCGTACATCAGGCGGCCGTGGCGCGTGTAGCCGAGAAAGAGCCAGATCGCGACGGCGATCACGATGAAGATCACCACCGGGACCGGCACCAGCCGCTCCAGCCACAGATCGAACCGGTGCCGCCCGAGCCACAGGAACGCCGCGGAAAACGCGCCCTCCGCCACACGCCCGTCCGTCAGGGTCATGCCCGGGGCGATGGAATTGCCCTGCGTCGGAATCCGCTGCAGCCCGATCAGCAGGAACATCATCCCCAGCGTGGCCAGCAGATCGGGCACCCGGAACCTGACGATCAGCAGCCCGTTCGCCAATCCCACCAGCGCGCCCATGGCCAGGCACAGCGCGACCGAAACAAACGTCGGATGTTCGAGGATGACCATGGAATAAGCGGACAACATCAACGCCGAGGTGGCCACGGCCCCGATCGACAGATCGAAGCCACCGACCACCATCGTGCAGGTCACGCCGAGCGCCAGTATCCCTGTGATCGCCACAGATTGCAGGATGAAGGCGGCAGAGCGGGGTGTGGCGAAATTCGGCTCCACGAGGCTGAAATACACGACCAGCCCCAGCAGCAGACCGAGAAATCCGAACCGGATAGCGAAGTCGAGCAGGCGGTCCTGCATCATCGCCCTCAGGCCTGGCCGGAGATCTGGGTCACCATCCGGCCCAGATCGACGTCGCGGTTGACATGTTCGCCGACGATTGCCGCCTCGTGCAGCACCACGATCCGGTCCGCCACCTCCAGCGCCTCATCGACCTCGGCCATCAGAACCAGCGTGGCGCGGCCTTTCGCGCTGTCGCGGATGTGGCGGCCGATGTCGCGGCGCGCGCCGATATCGACCCCCTGAAACGGCTCGTCCAGGATCAGCACACGGGCGGGCCGTACCAACCAGCGTGCGATCATCACCTTTTGCTGGTTGCCCCCGGACAGGGTGGCGATGCCGTCGGCGTTGGATTGGCAGACAATGCCAATCCTCGCGATCATCTCATCAACGCGGCCCCTCTGTCTGTGCGCGTTGAGGAACGGGCCGCGGCTGAATGCCGACAGGAACGGCAGGGTCATGTTGTCGGCGATGTCGAAATCCGGGATTACGGCGTTTGCGGCCCGGTCCTTGGGCGACAGGTGAACGCCGCACGCCACGGCATCGCGGGCCGAACGTGGAGCATAGGGGCGCCCGTCCAGCCGCATGGACCCGCCCGCGGGGCGGCTCAGTCCGAAGACGATCCGCGCCAGTCGGCTCTTGCCGCTGCCCAGCAGTCCGATGATCGCCACCACCTCGCCGTCCCGCGCCATCAGCGACAGACCCGGATGCCCCTTCTGCAGTCGCAGATCCTGCAACTCCAGAACCGGGCCGGTGCCGGATTCGGTGTCGATCCCCACGTCTGTCATCCGGTGCCCCAGCATCGCCATGACCGCTGCCTCCAGATCCAGCGGCGCGTCCTCGAACAGGCCCGACACCGCGCCGTCCCGCATGCAGACGATGCGGTCGGCGACAGCGCGGATGTCGGACATCCGGTGCGAAATGTAGAGGATCGCGACACCCCGTTCGCGCAGCCGGGCGATCAGTGCGAACAGCCGCTCTGCCTCTGCCGCCGACAGCGACGATGTCGGCTCGTCGAGGATCAGAACCCGTGGTTCGCGCGTCATGGCGCGCGCGATGGCGATCATCTG
>JBGTLJ010000135.1:0-4445 GCA_041744175.1 Oceaniglobus sp.
GCCCTTCTTTTCGGCGTAGATCAGCAGCGGCGCGGCATCCGAGGTCACTGCCTCGTCATTCACCACCACCTCGATCACGGAATGCTGGCTCGGCAGGTCGAACATGGTGTCGAGCAGGATATCCTCCATGATCGACCGCAAGCCACGGGCGCCGGTCTTGCGCGCGATCGCGCGCTTGGCGATCGAGGCGAGCGCGTCCTCGGTGAATGTCAGCGACGTGTCCTCAAGCTCGAACAGGCGCTGATACTGCTTCACCAGCGCGTTCTTGGGCTGGGTCAGGATCGTCACCAGCGCCGGCTCGTCCAGATCGGTCAGCGTCGCGATGACCGGCAGGCGACCGACGAATTCCGGGATCAGCCCGAACTTGAGCAGATCCTCCGGCTCAAGCTCGCCGAACATCTCGCCCACGCCGCGGCTGTCGTTGTCCTTGACATCGGCACCGAATCCGATGCCGGAGCCCTTGCCGCGCCGCGCGATGATCTTTTCGAGGCCGGCAAAGGCGCCGCCGCAGATGAACAGGATGTTGGTGGTGTCGACCTGGAGGAATTCCTGCTGGGGGTGCTTGCGCCCGCCTTGGGGCGGCACCGATGCGACGGTGCCTTCCATGATCTTGAGCAGGGCCTGCTGCACGCCTTCGCCCGACACGTCGCGGGTAATGCTGGGATTGTCGGACTTGCGGGTGATCTTGTCGACCTCGTCGATGTAGACGATGCCGCGCTGCGCACGCTCGACATTGTATTCCGAAGATTGCAGCAGCTTGAGGATGATGTTCTCCACATCCTCGCCGACATATCCCGCCTCTGTCAGGGTCGTCGCGTCGGCCATGGTGAACGGCACGTCAAGGATGCGCGCCAGGGTCTGGGCCAGCAGCGTCTTGCCGCATCCGGTGGGGCCGATCAGCAGGATGTTGGACTTCGCCAGTTCGATGTCCGACTTGCCGGCATGGTTCAGCCGCTTGTAGTGGTTGTGCACCGCCACCGACAGAACCCGCTTGGCATGGACCTGGCCGATCACATAATCGTCTAGGACCTGGCAGATCTCCTTCGGGGTCGGGACGCCGTCGCTGGATTTCAGCGATGCGGTCTTGGTTTCCTCGCGGATGATGTCCATGCAAAGCTCGACGCATTCGTCGCAGATGAACACCGTCGGTCCGGCGATCAGTTTGCGCACCTCATGCTGGCTCTTGCCGCAGAATGAGCAGTAGAGCGTGTTCTTGCTGTCGCCTGAATTGTTCGCCATCGCTTAACCTCTGGGCCATTGCGGCCGATATTCCTGCCAGCCTGCGCTGCCGGGCGACCCACCTGACAGCCTAGGACAGACCATTTTAGCCCGCAACGCCAAAGTGGCAGACCGTTTTCACAACCGGTTCATTGGATCGCCGCCGCCACCTCTTTGCGGTTCTCGACGATTTCGTCGATGTGACCCCAGTCCTTTGCCTCCTGTGGCGACATGAAATTGTCCCGCTCCAGCGCCTTTTCCACAACCTTGAGGGGCTGGCCGGTGTGTTTGACATAGATCGCGTTCAACTGTTCCTTGACCTTCTGCGTTTCGGCCGCGTGGATCATGATGTCCGTCGCCTGGCCCTGAAACCCGCCCGAGGGCTGGTGCACCATGATCCGCGCGTTCGGAAGCGCAAACCGCATCCCCTTTTCGCCCGCCACCGCCAGCACCGAACCCATCGACGCCGCCTGACCGACAATCAGCGTGCTGACCTTGGGCTTGATGTATTGCATGGTGTCGTAGATCGACAGGCCGGCGGTGACAACGCCACCGGGGCTGTTGATGTACATGCTGATGTCCTTTGAGGGATTTTCAGCCTCAAGGTGCAGCAACTGCGCGACGACAAGCTGGCTCATCCCGTCGTGGACAGGGCCGTTGACGAAGATGATGCGTTCCTTCAGCAACCGCGAGAAGATGTCATAGGCGCGTTCGCCCCGGCTGGTCTGCTCGACCACCATGGGGACCAGGTTGTTTGTGTAATAGCTGACGGGGTCTTGCATGGGGCGCCTGTTCTGATCGGGTTCGGGGGATTGGTTGAACTGCTCTCCTCAGAGTCTTAGTGTTGCGCCCGGGGGGCTGCAAGGGCCGGGCGGCAATCAGTGACAGCCCCGCACCCTTGATCGCATCGAGCATCGGGATAGAACCCAAGCGATGAACATGTCGTTAACCCCGACCCGCGACGCCGGTCTTTTTCAGCTTGCCGCATTCCTTCCCCGTGCCGGACGGGACTATGCCGAAACGCGCAACTTCGAACGCCCGGACTGTACCGCTCGGATTTCGCCCTGGCTGCGCCACCGTCTGATCACCGAAGCCGAGGTCGTGTCGGCCGTGGCGGCGCGGCATGGGACCAATGCGGGCGGAAAATTCATCCAGGAGGTGTTCTGGCGCAGTTACTGGAAGGGATGGCTGGAACTGCGCCCCGGGGTCTGGAACGCTTACCGCACCGGGGTACGCGCGGCACTGAACCGGGTGCAGAGCGAAAGCGGACTGCGCGCGGATTTCGAGGCGGCGTGCCTGGGGCAGACCGGCATCGCGTGTTTCGATCACTGGGCGCGGGAACTGGCGGACACCGGGTTTCTGCACAACCACGCGCGGATGTGGTTCGCGTCGATCTGGATCTTCACGCTGCGACTGCCCTGGGCACTGGGGGCGGATCTGTTCCTGCGGCTGCTGATCGACGGCGATGCGGCGTCCAACACCCTGTCCTGGCGCTGGGTCGCGGGGTTGCAGACGCGCGGCAAGCCCTATTTGGCGACGGCCGACAACATCGCGCGGTTCACCAACGGGCGGTTCAATCCCGTGGGGCAGCTGGCCGAGAACGCGGCATCGCTGGAGGGGCCGGAGCATCCGGAGCGGCGGGAATTGCCGGCGTCTGTCGCACCGATCAGCGGGGTGCGGACGGGGCTGTTGCTGCACGACGAGGATCTGTCATTGGACGGTGGAACTTGGGAAGGTGAAACGAGGGCCGCCCCCGACGGCCAAATGGCAGAGAATCCGACGCGTTTCGCCGAAGGCGACCCATCGGACCGGGCAGTGGCATTCGGGGGGTGCCCGTCGTTTTTGCCGGGTGGTCGCACGGGGCAATTCCTTGCCCGATATGGATTGGCATCGCAAGGCACCGTCGCGACCCTGAATGCCAGTGCGAACCGCTCGCCGCTCAGCGTTTCGTCCGATGTTCGCGACTTTGCGTCCGGGGCGCTGGAGGACGCCGCATCCAGGATCCACATGGACGTCAGACCGGTCACGACCGCGACCGAGATCGCCGGATGGGCCGCCGCTCACGACCTGCAACAGATCGTCACGCCCCATGCGCCGGTCGGCCCGGCGGCCGACATTCTGGCGGATCCGGCCCTGTCGCACCTGCACATCGCTCGGACCCGAACCGTTTGGGACAGTGCTTGCTGGCCCCATGCCACCCATGGGTTCTTTCGCTTTCGCCGCGAACTTCCCGGCCTGATCGACCGGCTGGTCACACGGTAAGGGTCGCGCTGACGGCCTTTTTCCAGGCGCCGTACTTGGCGGCGCGGGCGGTATCGTCCATCGCCGGTTCAAAGCGGCGTTCCAGTTTCCAGCTTTCGGCGAACCCGGCCTGATCGGGATAGACGCCGGCGTGCATCCCGGCCAGCCATGCTGCGCCCAGCGCCGTGGTTTCCAGAACCGCGGGGCGGTCCACCGGCGCGCCGATGATGTCGCTGAGGAACTGCATCGCCCAGTCCGAGGCGCTCATCCCGCCATCGACCCGGAGGGTCGCCGCGCCGGGGGCCGACCAGTCGGCCTGCATCGCCTCGAGCAGATCGCGGGTCTGGTAGCAGACGCATTCGAGCGCGGCGCGGGCAAATTCCCGCGGGCCTGAATTGCGGGTGAGGCCGAAGATCGCGCCACGCGCTTCCGCGTCCCAATAGGGCGCGCCAAGGCCCGTAAAGGCGGGTACGAGATAGACCTGCTGCGTTGCATCGGCAGCGGCTGCGAGTTCGCCGGTCCTTTGTGCAGCGTCAATCATGCCGAGACCGTCGCGCAGCCACTGCACGGCAGCACCGGCAATGAAGATGGAGCCTTCAAGGGCATATGTCGTCCGGCCGCCGAGACGGTAGGCGATCGTGGTAAGCAGCCGGTTCTTCGAAAGGACCATGTCTGCGCCAGTGTTAAGCAGTGCGAAGCAACCCGTGCCGTAGGTCGACTTGAACATTCCGGGCTCGAAACAGGCCTGACCGATCGTGGCAGCCTGCTGGTCGCCAGCAATGCCGCGGATCGGGATCGCGGCACCCAACAGCGCCTTTTCGGTCTCGCCGTAGTCGGCAGCGCAATCACGGACTTCCGGCAACATCGACATCGCTACACCGAGATGGCTGGCCAGTACTTCATCCCAGCGGTTCTCGGCAATGTTGTAGAGAAGCGTTCGCGAAGCATTGGTCGCATCGGTTGCGTGGACCCTGCCGCCCGTCAGA
>JBGTLJ010000136.1:0-5502 GCA_041744175.1 Oceaniglobus sp.
GAAGGGCAGCGCCTGGAATGGATGACACCCTTTACCAAGGTCAAGAACACCGATTTTACCTTGGGTCAGGTCAGCATCAAGTGGTTCGAGGATGGGGTGCTGAACGCATCGGTGAACTGCATCGACCGCCATATCAATGACCGGGGGGACCAGACGGCGATCATCTGGGAACCCGACAGCGCCGACGACGAGGCGCAACATATCACCTACCGGCAACTGCACGCCCATGTCTGCAAGTTCGCCAATGTCCTGAAAGACCTTGGCGAGAAAAAGGGCGATCGCGTCGACATCTACATGCCGATGAACCCCCAGGCCGCCTATGCCATGCTGGCCTGCGCGCGGATCGGCGCGATCCATTCCATCGTGTTCGCGGGCTTTTCGCCCGATGCGCTGGCCGCCCGGATTTCCGGCTGTCAGGCCAAGGTGGTCATCACGGCGGACGGCGCGCCGCGCGGCGGCAAGACCACCAACCTCAAGGACAACGTCAATCAGGCGCTGATCAACGTCCTGCATGAGGTCAGATGCCTCTGTGTCAAACGCACCGGCCAGCAGATCGCCTGGCGCTCTGAAAACGACCACTGGCTGCACGAGATGGAGGAAAACGTTTCCAACGACTGTCCGCCGGTGGAAATGAACGCCGAGGATCCGCTGTTCATCCTCTACACCTCCGGCTCCACCGGCCAGCCCAAGGGCGTCGTGCACACCACCGGCGGCTACATCGTCTTTGCCGCGATGACCCACCAGTACTCGTTCGACTATCACGACGGCGATGTGTTCTGGTGCACCGCCGATGTGGGCTGGGTCACCGGCCACACCTACATCGTCTATGGCCCGCTGGCCAACGGCGCCACGACCCTGATGTTCGAAGGTGTGCCCACATATCCCGATGCCGGGCGGTTCTGGGCCACTGTGGAAAAGCACAAGGTGGCGCAGTTCTACACAGCCCCCACCGCGATCCGCGCCCTCATGGCCCACGGCAACGGCCCTGTCGAAACGCATGACCTGTCGTCGCTGAAGGTGCTGGGCACCGTCGGCGAACCGATCAACCCCGAAGCATGGAACTGGTACAATACCGTGGTCGGCAAGGGCAGATGCCCCATCGTGGACACCTGGTGGCAGACGGAGACCGGCGGTCACCTGCTGACCCCCCTTCCCGGCGCGATTGCCACCAAACCGGGCAGCGCGACCCTGCCCTTTTTCGGCATCGAACCGGTGATCCTCGACCCGGCATCGGGCGCAGAGATGGACGGCAATCCGGCCGAAGGCGTGCTCTGCATCAAGAACAGCTGGCCCGCCCAGATGCGCACCGTCTATGGCGACCACGAGCGGTTCGAGAAAACCTATTTCTCCGACTACAAGGGCTATTACTTCACCGGCGACGGCTGCAAGCGTGACGCCGACGGCTATTACTGGATCACCGGCCGCGTCGATGACGTGATCAATGTCTCGGGCCATCGCATGGGCACCGCAGAGGTCGAATCCGCCCTCGTCGCCCACGAAGCGGTGGCAGAGGCGGCGGTCGTCGGATACCCCCACAAGGTCAAGGGCCAGGGCATCTATGCCTATGTCACCCTCATGAATGGTGTCGAACCGTCGGATGAGCTGCGCAAGACCCTGGAAAAGTTCGTCCGCCAGGAAATTGGCCCGATCGCCAAACCCGACCTGATCCAGTGGGCCCCGGGCCTGCCAAAGACCCGATCCGGCAAGATCATGCGCCGGATCCTGCGCAAGATCGCCGAGAATGACCACACCACACTCGGCGATACCTCGACCCTGGCCGATCCGGGCGTGGTGGACGATCTGATCGAAAACCGCATGAACCGCGACTGATCCGGCACATCGGCGTCCCTGTGGCGGGACCCGGGGATCGCCGGACGCCCGGCTGTCCGGTCAGACCACCGCAACGGCCGCAAGACTGCGGGCGGACGGACCATCCCACACCGGACAGACCGGCGCTGATGACCCCAAAGGCCGTTCAGCTTGCACCGCCTGCCTGGCCTTGCTCGATGACGCGCGTCGCGGCCACCGGCCGACCGATTGAGCGCCACAGGTTCCACGCAACCCGCCCACCGATCCAACCCCGCAAGTTCCAAAGCCGCACCCCGCACTGTCGAGCCATCATGTCGACCAGAGGTCGCCAGACCCTTCTACGGCAAGGAAGAATGGCCGCCCCATCACGGGTGCGGCCATTCCTTGTTTCGTGTCGCAGCTATGTTCAGACGGCGCGGCGGCGGCGGGACAGACCCAGACCAGCCAGGCCCGACAGCAGCAGCAGCGCACCGGCAGGCAGCGGAACCGTCGAAACCGGCGGCGTGTCGCCGGGCTGATAATAGATGCTGGCGTGGGACAGATCGCGCCCCGTTCCGTTCGTCTTCTGGGTTTCCCACAGACCAGAGAACGGCGTCGCATCGGCCAGATCCAGCAGGAACGCGCCAAAGCTGTTGCCCGACACCAGCGAGATGAAGATCTGGCTGTAGGGCGTGGTCGGCGCGATGGTCCAGTCGCCGGACGAAGTGCCGTTGGACGGCGCATCGGCAAAGGTGATCTTGCCGTCGCCATCGGGGCCGTCATTCTTGTCGGCCAGGATCCAGCCGTCCGACCCGAAGATCGAATAGGTCGGCGTGATCGTGTTCGTGTCGTTGCCGGTCGCGCAGAACCGTTGCGTGGCGTCGGACAGGAAGTATTTCGTCGCGCTGCCGCCCGAACCGCCGGTGCACGACAGAGTGGCCGCAGCGACCGGGGCCGTCAGCGTGAAGGCGCCGGCGATCAGGGCTGCCGCGCCAATAAATTTCGTCGTCGAGAAAAATGCAGTCATACCCGTTAACCTCGGTCACTGTGTCGAAGAGATCCCCACCCCATGTGCGGTCCGCGACAGCCTTCGATTAGGACCGATCGTTTCAAGTTCCAAGCGAATTGTAAGAACACTGGCGGAAACAGTCTGTTCAGATAATCAACAGGTTACCCGGGTTAACGTTAATTTTCCGCATCGCACTGGCCCGGGTTCTACCGGCAGTTGACCTGCCCCCGCGACTTCATTCAAAAATCAACGGGCTGGCTATCTGCCCTGATCTTGCAGTTGCTAAACGCCGCCAGGCCAAAAACCCGTTTGGCGTATCGTCTACCCAACGACTGAACGCCCGGCGCCGGGCCATCTGCGGATGATGCGTACTCGAAACGCCCCTGCTGCGAATCGATCATGGCCCTCGATGACCGTCGTCCCGATCAATCCATGTGCCGATAGCGTCACCCCGCTTCTTCGATGTCGAACGAACGACAGGCAACAGCCAGAGACAGGCCATTACAAATAGCTCGCAGCGTAGATCCACACCCATACCCGCAAACGGCGTCCGTGACTTTGTCCTGCACGCCCGAACCCCAAGGGCCACCATGTCCGCCTGACCGGCCCCGGCGCCGGAAGTCCTGCCCGCTGCCTCTATCTCAGGACGGCAATGGTGGCGCTGTGCATCCTCGCCATCGTCGTGATTTTTGCCGTCATGGCGTTTCTACGGCGCCTGGACCCTATTCGATCTGGAGTTTGCTCATGATCCTGCTGCCAATCAGCCTGCGGCGCCACGTCGCGCTGCTGCGGGGGCGAAGGCGCCGTCCGGCGCCCCGCCCGCCTGCCATCAGTTCAGCGCCATGTCGGTGATTTCATGGGTCCAGGCCCCTTCGGGCGCCGTGGTGATCACCGGATCGGACCCGCCTGCCAGCAGGGATTCGACCGTGGTCTCGTATGCCGCCTCGTCCAGCGTGCCGTCGGTTCCGGCCGTCAGCTTGGCCACCTCGCCCATCATCCGGCGCTGGTGGCTTTCGGTCTGCGCGCCGGTCTCGTCGTATTCCAGCACGATGTCTGCGGCCTCGTCGACATTCTCCTCGGCGTATTTCCAGCCCTTCATCGACGCCCGCACGAATTTGGCCAGGGTTTCCTTGAACGCGGGATCTTCCAGCCGGTCCTCCAGCACGTACAACCCGTCTTCCAGCGTCGCGACCCCCTGATCGGAATACTTGAACGTCACCAGCTGCTCGGGGGTGATGCCCGCGTCGATCACCTGCCAGTATTCGTTATAGGTCATGGTCGAAATGCAGTCGGCCTGCTTTTGCAGCAACGGATCGACGTTGAACCCCTGCTTCAGCACCTCGACTCCTTCGGGCGATCCGTCGGTGGGGATCCCCAGCTGGCTCATCCACGACAGGAACGGAAACTCGTTGCCGAAGAACCAGACCCCCAGCGTGCGTCCCGGGACATCCTCGGGGCTCTCGACGCCGGTTTCCGCCAGACAGGTCAGCATCATCCCCGATGTCGCGAACGGTTGGGCGATGTTGACCAGCGGCAGCCCCTTCTCGCGGGCGGCCAAAGCGGCGGGCATCCATTCCACCACCACATCGGCGCCACCGCCGGCGATCACCTGGGTCGGCGCGATGTCGGGCCCGCCCGGCTTGATCGTGACGTTCAGCCCCTCCTCGTCGTAGAACCCCTTTTCCAGCGCCACGTAATAGCCTGCGAACTGCGCCTGGGTCACCCACTTCAGCTGCAGCGTCAGATCCTGGGCCTGGACGGCACCCCCGGTGCCAAGGGCCAGGGCGGCCCCGATGATAAAGCGTCGCAAATGTCCTACTCCCCATTTCCCGTTGTGTTCGCGCAAATCTAGCGGCGCCCCGTGCGTCTGTCAGCCGATGCCCCTGCGTCACCCTTTGACGATACAGGCAACTGCCTGATTCGACGCCGCTCAGGACCGCTGCGAGGGATGCCAGAACGTCACCGCTCGCCCGATCAGCGCAACCGCGCCGTAAAACGCCGATCCCGCCAGCGCCGCCACTGCAATTTCGGCCCAGACCAGATCCAGCGCCAGCTGTCCGACCGCCGTCGAAATCCGAAACCCCATTCCCGCGGTGGGCGAGCCGAAGAATTCCGCCACGATCGCACCGATCAACGCCAGCGTGGTACAGATCTTCAGCCCGTTGAAGATGAACGGCATCGCGGCGGGAAACCGCAGCTTCACCAGCGCCTGCCAGTAGGTCGCGCCCCAGGTGCGCATCAAATCGCGCTGCATCGCGTCCGCCGCCCGCAACCCCGCCATGGTGTTCACCAGCATCGGAAAGAACACCATCACCACGACCACCGCCGCCTTGCTCTGCCAGTCGAACCCGAACCACATCACAAGGATCGGCGCGGTTCCGACAATCGGCAAGGCGGCGGCGAAATTCGCCACCGGCAGCAATCCGCGCTGCAGGAATGCCGACCGGTCGATCAGCACCGCCACCGCCACCGCCGCGCCGCAGCCGATGACATAGCCGCTCAGTGCGCCCCTGATCGCGGTCTGAACGAAATCGACCCAGAGCAGCGGCAGGCTGTCGGCGATCCGCGCAACCACCGCGCTTGGCGGCGGCAATATCACCCCCGGCACGCCGAACAGCCGCACCGCCAGCTCCCAGATCGCCAGAACCGTCAGCCCGAACACCATGGGCACCGCGACCCGCGCGCCCCGCGCCGCCAGCCGGGCG
>JBGTLJ010000137.1:0-2284 GCA_041744175.1 Oceaniglobus sp.
CGGTCGTGGGCCAGGACCACGCGTTCCGACGGCATCACCAAAGGTCAGCCCGAGATCACCCAAAGTCTCGTCGATCGGTCGGAAGCGTCACGTCCGGTGCCGATAGCGCAGGGGGAGAAACGAATCAGAGGGACATTCGTATCAAGAGATGGTAAAAGTTGACCTAGCGGCATTTTTCGCCGCGTCTGCTGCCGTCGTTTTCGCCGTTTTTCATTCAACGTCAGGATAGAACCATGAAGATTGCAGTCTTGCTGCTGTTCCTGCCGACCTATGCGGTTGCCCAGGATTTCTTCGGTCCGGTCATGGGCCAACAGGTCACGCCGCGGGGCGAGGTTCCGCTTTACGACCACGCGCCGTCGCGATATTTCGGCAACATCTTCAACCCCAAAGCCGCCACGGCGAGCCCCGACAGCGCCTTCGTCGTGCAGGACCGCCAGCTGGTGCCATCGCTGGGGGGCACCCAGCTGTGGTTGCAGATCGCCCCGGTAGACCACGCCGGCCCCGGCGCCGAACCCTGCGGCGACACCTGCTGGAGCTACTACGGAACCGAGCAGTCGGGAAACTTCACCGCCGCGATCGGGTCCGACAACCCCGCCCTCGACACCCGTTGAGCGGAGGTGAACATGGAAACCATCACCGCCCCCGCGCCCGCGCTCGCACAATGGATCTACATCGTCGTCCTGTTCGCCGTCTATCTGGTCGGTGTCTGGGTGCGACCGGCGCTGGACCATACCACCACGCCGATCACGCCTCGCCAGACCGTGGCCACGGCCATCGCCGGCTTCATGCTGTTCTGCTTGCCGTTGTCGGTGCCGATCTATGACGCATTCGACACGCGGAACGATCTTCTGGGCATTTCGGTCGCTCTGGTGCCGATCTTTCTGGCCGGCCTCACCGCGCGCAGGGAGATCGAATCGCGGTTTCGGGCCGGTCCGTCTCAGCCCTCGGCCAACCAACCCGGGCTGACCTGACAGCGGCCGCCCCGGATGTCCGGGGCGGCCAGATGACTGCTCTACGCTTTCACGTAGCGATCGAACCAGGCGATGGTGCGTTCCCACGCCAGCGTTGCGGCATCCACGTCATAGCGCGGCGTGGTATCGTTGTGAAAGCCGTGGTTCACGCCGGCGTAGATATGCGCCTCGTAGATCTTGTCGTTCGCCTTCAGCGCCTCTTCGAAGGCGGGCCAGCCCTCGTTGATGCGCTCGTCCTGCTCGCCGTAATTGATCAGCAGCGGCGCCTGGATCCGCGGCACGTCGGCCGCATCCGCCTGGCGGCCGTAGAACGGCACCGAGGCGGCCATGTCCGGATAGGCCACCGCCAGCGCATTGCATACGCCGCCGCCGTAGCAGAAGCCCACCGCACCGACACGTCCGGTGCTGCCTTCGTGCGCCTGCAGGAACTCGAACCCGTTGAAGAAGTCCTGCATCAGTTGCGCCGGGTCCAGCGACGATTGCATCTCGCGCCCCGCCTCGTCGGTGCCGGGAGAGCCGCCCAGCGACGACAGCCCGTCCGGACCGAAGGCCAGATAGCCGGCCTTGGCGGTGCGGCGGACGACATCCTCGATATAGGGGTTCAGCCCGCGGTTCTCGTGCACGATCAGGATCGCCGGCAGTGCCTCGGTGGCGCCTGCGGGCTTTGCCATCAGGCCGCGGATGGTGCCGGTGCCGCCGGGGCTGTCGTATTCCGCCGTCATCGTCTCGATCTCGGGGTCGTCGGGGGCCACCTGCTGCGCCAGCGCATAGTTCGGGCTGAGCTGTTCCAGGATCATCGCGCCGGTGACGCCGGCTGCGGCATACTTGCCCGCCCGCGACATGAACGCGCGTTTGGTCATCTTGCCGTGGACGTAGCCGTCGAAGATCTCGAGAATTCGCGGATCGAAGTCGGTGGCCTTCATGCGGGTCATCGGCGGGGCTCCATGCTATGCCTCGGCGAAAGCTAGCCCGCGCCCCGGGGCATTTCCAATCACACCGCCGTCGCTAGGCGCCGGCACAGCTTGCCGCTAGGTAAATTTTGTGCTAACAAATCCGTGCGTGATGAGTTGCAGCCTTGCCCAGCGAACATTTCAGCCCGGCAGCAGCCACGTTCGATCATCGCCCGCCTTGGGCAACCGCGGTTATTTTCCGCGCAGGTCGTTCCGTGACATGGCCACCATTTTGCGCCAAGCGCGCCATAGGAGCCTTTCATGTCCAACTCTATCGGAATTCCCGTGCCAGATTGCAGCGCACGGCGCGCCCAGGTCCGGGCCCGGCGCGTGGCGCGCGACAGCATCGCCGACGCCCGCATC
>JBGTLJ010000138.1:0-6253 GCA_041744175.1 Oceaniglobus sp.
CCAGCGGACGGATGCCCTTGGCGGCGATCGTGCCGGGAACGGTGGTGCCGGCGGCAGCGACGGCGCTCGAGATCCTGATTGAGCTCGGGACGCGCGAAATCCGCTGTTCGATCAGATCCTGATCCACCGTCAGCGCGCGCAGGAAAGCGCCGAAGCGGTGGTTCTGCAACGCGACCTCTAGCCCGTCGATGATGTCGGCGGCGGCGATGCGTTTCTCCTCGACCCGCTTTTCCACATCGTCCGACACGTGATAGGGCGACAGCGCCACCTCCATATCGCCGGCGGTCTTTTCGATCTGGGTCGACAACTGGCGGATCTTGCTGACGGGCGTGCAGACCGCGGTGAGCGCGCCGGTGAGGTAGCTGACGCCACCGTCGTTCATGGTCAGCGCGGCATCCCATGCGGCGGCTGGATCGGAGAAATGTTTCTGCACTGCGGGCGCCGAAATGCAGCCGGTGCGCAATTCGTCCACCCGCGCCTCTTTTTCCGTCCGGATCCGCACTTCGCGGTCGCCATCGTATTCGATCAGGCCATCGACGAAAAAATTCGGATTGCGCAGCCAGAAACAGTTCTGGAACGGCTGTTTCGGGGTCCAGCGATCCACCCAAGGATCACGCCCGCGCCCGAACTTTTCTAGCATCGAGAATTTGAGGCGCCGTTCGAACCGCTGGGATTCCTCGCCACCCGACGCGCTGTCGCCCAGATGCTTGTCGAATTTCGTCAGCACGAAGAACAGGATGCAATCGTTGGTCGCCCGTTCCTCGGGGGTGCCGCCATGGGTCTGGACGATCCAGTTTTCGACGAGGCCGGGCAGATCCAGCGTTTCCATGTTGCTGTCGGGCACGCAGAGCAACATCGAGGTGATTTCCTGATTTTCGACGTAGCGGTCGAACAGATACGCCACCTTTCCCCGCAACAGCAGACCGGAAATCGCCGCCCCGGGATCGGCCAGCGTCTTGCTCAGTGGCTGGTCGAACCGGTTGCGCGCACCGGGGAAATCCAGCAGATCGGTTTCGCCGAAGACGTCCGAGGGCCGGGTTTGCATGGGAAAGACCAGTTCGGCCGCCAGCGCGCAGACAACGGCACGGGGCAGGGTGACCTTCTGGCCAGCCGCCGTCAGCACCTCCAGCGTGTCGGTGGTGGTCTCGTCCAGCAGACCGTGCAGCGTGCCGACATCGATGATCGAGGATTCGCGCGGGGTCAGGGCGGCCAGCGGTGCAAAGACCACGGCAGCATTGTCGATCTTCGCAGTCGCACCGGCCAGACGCAGGTAAAGGTCGGTGAACGCCGAATGATGGCCCCAGAGCAGGGCGAGGAACGCCGCGCGGTCGGCCAGTGCCAGGTTCGGCAGGATCCCCGCCGCCTCGTCCCACAGGGGTTTCAGGGCGGCGGCATAGGCGGTCTTGCCGAAGCTGCCTTCGACATATTCCGCGATCTCGTAGACATCGTCGTAGGACAGCCCCTTTTGCGCAGCACCCGCCCTGGCGCGAAAACTGTCCAGGTGCGCGGTGAGATCCGACGGTTCGGGAGCCGGTTCGGACTGATCGCCGTCCATGAAAAAACTGTTGATGATCGTGCGGGCGATATCGGCCTCTGACATCAGGGTAAGCTTTATCGGAAAGCCTTCGGGTGTCGCGTCCTTCGTCATGGTGAACCGGGTGACGAGCCCGGTGGATTCACCGTCTCCCACGGGATTGATTTCGCTGATGTAATCCAGCTTGCCGCCCGTGCCGTTAAAATCGGCCACCAGCCGTCCGTTTTCAGGCCGCGCCAGCACCGACACGAGAAAGGACTTGCCGGCCTGGCTGGGGCCGAAGACGCTGACGCTCATCTTGGTCCCGGCGGAACGGCCCAGTTTGGCCGAGCGTCGCTTGGCCCGGCGCAGCAGTTTGGTCAGCCCCTTGCCATCGGGGCCGACCATGTCCGCCGCTGCGGGGTCCGATATCCACGCCAGCGCCCTGTCCGCCAGTTCGCCCACTTCGCGGCAGCGCGCGCCCAGCGATTCCTGATCGACCATCACACACCACTCCTCACAGGCGGAACACGCCCGAGTCCATCCAGTATTCATCGTCGAATCCCAGCGTCTGCAAGCGCAGGACCAGATCCTCGGGCTTCATCGGGGTCTGGTTGCCGTCCTCGACCTCGTCGATGCGGAACGCCTCGCGCACCGCCTCGCGGCGCAGCACCTGTTCGGCGCTCGGATTATCCTCGTCCCGCCCGCCATCGTCGAATTCGACCTTTTCGAGGATCACGCGGATCGGGGTCGGGCGCTGTTGCGCGCCGGAATTGGCGAAATCGAGCCGATAGAGCGGCGTCGTCGTCCAGCGCTCCAGCGGCAGTTGCCGACTGCCGATGTGGACGGGCGAGAACATCCGCACCTCGGCCATCTGCGACGCTCCCGGTTTCGACCGGTCGAGATCGATGTCGGAAAACAGGATCCGATTGTCGACGATCTGTCCGCTGGTGTCCATTTCGCCGATGAACCGCGCGGTCGACGACATGCGGAACGCTTCGGTCGAGACCTTGAAATTCGGGATCCGGTTGCCCGCCAGCGCGATCAGCATTCCGCCCACCGCGACGGTGCTCTTGGGGTCGCCGATGCGCTGGGTGACCGGATCGCGGAAAGGATACCAGCGTCCGCATTTGTAAAGGTGCATTGAAATCATCCTGTGCGGCGGGACGACCTGCAATTCCTCGATGATCGAGCGCACGGCGGGCAATCGCGACGGACGACCCGACAGCAGGACGATATCGACGCCCAGGTGATCGATCACCTCGCACATGTTGCCCAGTACCTTCTGGAACGTCTCGCGCGATATGGCATCCAGATCCTCGCGCGATGTGGCCAGCACCACGTCGGCCAGCCGCCAGCCCGTCGCTCCCAGATCCTGCGCGCGGGCCTCTAGGAACCGCAGGGTTTCCTCCGGGATTTCCGAAGGCGGCGGGGGTGGGGCAGGGGCGTCGTCACCCTCGGAATTATCGGATGGCGGGGCCGATGGGGTCAGGCCGAGGATGTCGGCGACATGCAGGTCGAACCGGTCGAATTCCTCGGCGGTTTCGCAATGGGCCAGCAGCGCCTCGGCCAGCGGAACGAGAACGCGCAGCGCGAAGATCCGGCGTTTCTGCACCGTCTGCTGATCCTGCCCGCCGATGTCGCCGCCGAACACCTCGCGCAGCTTTTCGGCCACGTGACGGCCGCCTGCCGTTTCGATTGACTGTTGCATCAGCGGGATGATGATGGTCGAGATCACACGCTCCACAAGGTCGTCGCCCGCAAGCCGGAACCCTTCGCGGAAGTTCTGTTCGGGGTGCAGGACGCGGTTGTCCTCGCCGCGATAGGTGGTGATCATCAGATCGGTCGTCCCGCCGCCGACGTCGATGCAGGCCAGCCGCAGGGACGGTTCGGGTTTGCCGCCGCCGGGCGGGGGCCGCAGCCGCCCCTTGAGCGACAGGAACTGGTCGATCCGTCCGTCGAATTTCTGCGTAACTTCGGAATAGAGATAGACCAGATGGGTACAGCTTGCCTCGTCGAACTCGACCAGCAGGGTCGGGAACTGGGCGATGGAACTGTCCCGCTCGCGGATGCCCAGCACCGACCAGACCAGTTTCAGCGCGCCCGCGGCGCGGGAGCGCATGATCGACTGTTCCTGCACCGACGTGGCGGTGGGCAGGGACAGGATGATCCGGTTCAAGCGGCGGGGCAACTCGGATTGCGCGCGCCGCGACCGGGCGGCGGGATCGTTGATCTGGACCAGAGCATGAGCGATGATTTCGGCCAGCATGAAGCCGAACATGGAGCTGCGTGAAAAACGCGGGCGGATCGCCTGGTTCAGCGGCGCGCCCTTGGCGGGACGCAGGCGGTGTTCGACCTCATAGCTGACCTGTTTCAGCACCTCGCCGCCTTCGGACAGGTGGCGCATTGCCGAGCGTACGGATTTCGGCAGGTTGTTGGGGTCGAAATGATGATGAAAGCGCCAGTCCTGCTGGGTCGGCACGTCGTCCCAGAGATATCGCTTCGGCGAGGACAGGCCAGACAGGGTTTCGGTGCCTTCCTCCTGCTGCACAAGACCCACCGCCTCGGGGCCGATGCGCACGAAACTGGGCCACAGGAACCCGTTGCGCCGCCCTGACCGGCTGGCATAGCGTTCGTCGCCCATGCGGTGTTCGGAAAACTCCACCCGGCTTTCGAACAGGCCCGAATAGTGGAATTCGGGGCGCGAAAGATCGCGGATCTCAAGCGGAAAGGACCGTGCCAGATCGACCCGGGGTTCGCCCGGGAAGCGTTCGATCAGGATGCCGCAGGTGCGCGAATTGCCGATGTCGAGGACCAGATCCACGTCCACGGGGGTAACGGCATCGCGTTCGGCGACAGTGTTGACAAAGCGGATCTTTGGCGGCTTGCACACCGCCTGGATCAGGCGCAAATAGGCCAGGTAGCGTGCCCAGTGTTCGAACTGGTAGAGCAGGTTCTCTTCGGATATCCGCCGCCCCGGACGTTCGGCCCGCTTGAACGCCAGAAACAGCGCCTTGAGCCAGTCGGAAACCCACAACTGCATGTCCACCAGCGTGCCGTCGGCGGTGGGTTCCAGGCGTCTCAGGAACCAGTCCATGTGCGCGGGATCGCTGACCAGCCTGAATTCGCGGGGCTTTTCCGCATCGGCGCGTTCCGGCGCCACATAGTTGTCGGTCGCGTTCTGAGCGATCAGCGTGGTATCCAGCGCCAGTTGCACACGGTGTGTGTGGCCGGTGACAGGGTCGGGCTCGGGCAGTTCGACGGTCCGCATCCTGGCCCAGCTTGACGGGCCGGCGTCATGGCGTTCTTCGCCGCTCGCGCTGCGTTCCGGTTTCAGTCGCAGAACGGGGACCGGCACCCATTTTTCCAGAAACGGCTCCAGCGCGGCCAGTGGGCGGATCGCGTAGGCATCTTCGCCGGGGACAGAGTCCGCATCGATCCTCTGGTCGATTTCCTCGGTCCCGGTGTAGGGGATCAACGTGCGCTCTTCCTGCTCCCCGGCAATGCCCGCAGTCCGTTCGACGAACTTCATCGGCTTCACGTCGATGTCTTCGACAGAAAATCCGAAATCGAGGATCTGGATCCCCGAGAACGGCACCAGTGTCGTATCATCCCGCCATGGCGTGAGTTTGCGAAGATGTTCAAGCTTGCTTTGCGGCATGTCTGTCTTTCGGGCCGCACTGGGCCTGTGATCGGAAATCTGGCGCCGAATATCTTGCTAGGGCGCCGGGCGGGTCAGGTCTGGCAGCAGGCGGGCGGGCGGCGTGTCCGGCGGTGCAATTGCGGCACGCACCGAAGGGCGCAGGATGTCGGGCACGCATGCCTGCGTCACGATCGTCGGAATGGCGGGCGTATCACGCAGGAATGCCACAAGGTCGGCGGATGAAAGCGCGAAATTCAGGTTCTGCAGGGCCCCCTTGTGCACGAAAGTGTTCACTCCGATCACCCGTCCGCAGGCGTCGATGAGTGGCCCGCCGGAATTCCCGCGCGATATCGGGGCGGAATGAACGACCACCCTGACCGCGCCTGCAAGCGTCTGTTCGGTATTGATCATGCCATCGGTGATCGTGGGTTCGGGAACCGCGTCGCGGGCACCGGCGCGCAACGCGGCGAATTGTTCGTCGGTGGCAAGAAGATCGCCGGGATATCCGGCGGCATAGACTTCGCGCAGCTTCATCGAAGTTTCCGGAAGATACAGCGTGAAGGGCGGCAGGTTCATGCCCTCGACCGACAGCAAAGCGAAATCGCCGCCGGTCTGCGCGAACGCGCCAGAGGTCTTGACGACCCGGGCCGGCTGCACATCGCCAAGGGCTGCGTTGATGACGATGATCCCGTCATCGAGCGCGCCCTCGACAACGTGATCGTTGGTCACGATCGCCCCCGGGCCGACGACGAAACCCGTGCCGCTGCTGATGCCGCGTTCGGTGCGCACCATCACCAGCACGGTCCGCTGTTCGATCACGTCCATGAGCGAGGCCCGGTCGGTCCCGGTGCGCCCGACGACAAGGCGCATGGCATCTCCCGGCAGAATCGACGAAGGCGCGGCAGCGATCCGGCGGCCCTGCGCCTCGCGTTGGGTGTCGGGTGCGGGGGGCAGCATGCCCTCGATCGTGACACCGTCGGGCATCAGCAGCGTGCCATCCGCCTCGCAAACCGCTCCCTCGAGCCCACGTTGCAGCTCATCGATCCGCTCCCGCAGGGACTGGTTGACGTTTTCGGCCAGCCGTACCGCCTCAGCGT
>JBGTLJ010000139.1:0-4114 GCA_041744175.1 Oceaniglobus sp.
GGTTTTCACCTCGCTGTCGAAATCCCGCATGTCGCCCTTCTGCTCCGCGTCCATCACCGAGGCGGGCATCAGCGCGCCGGTGGGGCAGGCCTGCACGCACTCGCCGCAGGCCACGCAGGTCGACTCGCCCATCGGGTCGGCCAGATCGAAGGTCGGAAAGCTGTCGTGGCCACGCCCCGCCATTCCTATGACGTCGTTCACCTGAACCTCGCGGCAGGCACGCACGCACAGCCCGCACTGGATGCAGGCATCCAGGTTGACCGACATCGCGATATGACTGTCGTCCAGAAGCGGGATGCGATCCTTCTCCATCTGCGGAAACCGGCTTGTCGTCACACCCTGCGCCGCCGCCATGTCCCAAAGATGCGCAGATCTGTCATGGGCAATTTCCGGCGCCGGCTGATCGGCCACCAGCATCTCCATCACCAGCTTGCGCGCCTTGACCTCATGCGCACCCTGGCTCGACACCACCATGCCCTCGGCGGGCCTGCGGATACACGATGCCGCCAGATTCCGTTCGCCGTCGATGGCCACCATGCAGGCACGACAATTGCCGTCGGCGCGGTATCCGGGTTCGTCGCGATGGCACAGATGCGGAATCGTGGTGCCCAGACGCTTGGCCACGGCCCAGATCGTCTCGGACGGCAACGCCTCGATCTCTTGTCCGTCGAGGGTGAAATGTACAATGTCGGACATAGAGGTGGCTCCGGGGGGCAGTGTGTCCGGGGCACCCTATCCGCCATTGCGGCTGAATAGAATATCTAGCGCGACATTGGGTCCGCCTTTTGCGCCAATGCCGGGGATGCACAGACCGTATTGCACATTGCACCGTCATCGGCGACATCCCCGCTTCAGGGAGGCACGCAATGGTCGAAATCACGCTGGTGCGACACGGTCAGGCCAATTCCGGCGCTGTGGACGAGACGGGATACGACCGCCTTTCGGATCTGGGCCGACAGCAGGCGGTATGGCTCGGAGAACATCTGGCGCAAAGCGACCGGGGGTTCGATCACGTCCTCTGCGGCACTCTCAACCGCCAGCGCGATACGGCCGACCTGATCACCGGCCGCCTGAACCTGCCCTTTACCCAGGACCCGCGCCTGAACGAGCTTGATTATTACGGTCTGGCCAGTTCGCTGCGTGACGACCACGCCGTGCCCTGGCCCTTGGACCGCGACGCGTTCCTGCAGCACATGCCGCAACTCATGACCGCCTGGGAAGCCGGGAAGTTGCACAGCGACCTGGAAACCTTCGTCTCTTTCGAGACCAGGGTGGCCGCAATGCTTGACCATGCCCAGTCGCTCGGGGGCCGGGTCATGCTGGTCACGTCGGGCGGAATCATCGGCATGGCAATGCGCATCCTCATGCAGCTTGAGGTGTCGACTTATGCCAATGTCCTGCTCCAGATCAACAACACCTCCCTGCACCGCTATGTCCGCGGCGGCGACATCCTGTTGCTGGACACCTTCAACGCGGTGCCACATCTTGAACGCGCCGACAGGGCGTTCGCCCGCACCCACATATAGACCGGAACCGCCCGTCCCGCGGGACGATTGAACGCCGGGTTCGACAACGGGCCGTACACATGGGGAAACTGAAAACCCGCAACGTCGAGGTGATCGGGTTGAGGGCGTTCGCAACCACCCCTGCAAAAGAGCCTGTGCGCTTTGGCAACCATGTGATCGACATCGACCGCGATGCCGAGGCGGCGATCCGTCTTGCCGACGACCTGTCGCCGACGGTGATGGCCGATGGCAGCGATATCGAGGGGAGCATCGTATCGGCGATCACGGTCCGGGTGGTCGGCGTGCCCGAGGTCTGGGTCAAGGCCACCCGCCGGATGCATCACCGCATCCTCACCAGGATCGGGGCTGACCGAGTGATTCACCCAAACGAAGAGTTGGGTCGTCAGATTGCGCAGATACTGCAATACCCACTGGTGCATGTGCAAGTCAGCCTCGTAAACGGGTTCCATGTCCCGCGAATTGACGACGGCCGGACGGCTGATCATCTGCATCGTCATGTTTCTCGGCCGGGTAGGTCCGCTGACTCTGGGCTTTTTCCTCACAACTCGCTCACGCGCCCGTATACGACACCCGAATGGGCAGATTTACCTGGGCTGGTCGATCATGCAAATCCAGACTGTTTAAGCAGATTTTGTACGAAGATGCCTTGGTGTCTTGCCTTAGCGACCCGGAAACCCGACGCATCGACAACCGCAATTGCAGCTATCCGAACACCCGGTGATACAGCCAGTCGGGCATCAACCGGCTTGCCCGGAACAGCAGGCCAAAGGTGAAGGGAAAGCTTTTCTCGAACCCATCGCCCTGCATGTGGTCGAACACCGCACGCGCCGCATTTTCCGGCGTCATGATGAAGGGCATCGAAAATTCATTCTTGTCGGTCAGTCGTGTCTTGATGAAACCGGGATTGACCAACTGCACGTCGACGCCGGTGTTGCGCAATTCGGCGTGCATCCCCTCGGCCAGATACATCACCCCTGCCTTTGAGGCGCCATAACCGATGGCTCCCGGCAGGCCGCGAAATCCGGAAAGCGATCCGGTCAGCACGATATGGCCCGCATTCCGCGCCAACATCGCGGGCACCACCTGCCCGAGGACGCGGGCACATCCCGTCAGGTTCACATCGAGCATCGCCGTCACCTGCGCTGGATCCCACTGTGTCGATGCCTGCGGCCAGTAGACCCCCGCCAGATAGACAACCCCGTCTATCTCGCCCACCTCCTGGGCCGCCTGTGCCACGCTGTCGTCGTCGGACACGTCACATACCACAATCTGCGAACGTCCCGGCAGGCTCTGTGACAGATCCCGAAGCCGATCCGCCGATCTCGCGCTCAGGATCACCTCTGCGCCCGCCCTGCTCATCACCTCGGCCAAGGCACGCCCCAATCCTTCGGATGCGCCGACCAACCAGTATCGCTTGCCGTTCCATTCTCTCACGGTGTTTCCTTTGCCCGCATGATCGCAACCAGCTCGGCCACCTGAATACCGTATTTGCGGAACTGGCTGCGGTTGATCATAGTGCCGCCTTCGATCAGGTACATCCAGTCGACAACGCTCAGGACATGGCCGCCCGAAGTTTCGGGCAGCCGGATGTCGTATTTCAGTTGCACCGTGGGGCCGCATTGCTGGCCCATCCCGGTTCCGATCACGTCGTCGGCCCGCGCCGTGATGCGGCCCCTGTCGTCCACCACAAGGTGCCAATCGCGATCCTGCCTGGTCCCGTCGTCATAACGGAACGTTTCTTTCAGTGTGCCGCTGTTGCCCGACCAGGTTCCCATCATGTCGATGGTAAAGCGCGACGTGACGCGCCCGGTCGGGCCAAAGATCACACCGTCGCAGACAATCGGACCGTTCAGATACCGCGTCAGATCGAATTCGGGGCCGATCCCGTAATAGTCGTCCGGCGATTGCCCTTGGAACGCCGCAAACCGCTGCCGCGCAAGGATGACGGCACTTGCCAGAAGGATGCCGATGGCAATGAGTATGAACGGTTCCATTTCCTATCCTCGCGCAACAGGCGTCATCGCCAGCAAAGCGAGGGCACACATTTTCAGACCGCAGGGCAGGATTGCATAGAGCCCCGTCAGGAGAGTCAGTGCCTCAGGGTCGTTATCGGTTCCGGCCCGAAAGCCAGAGAATTCCAGCATCGGCAGCAAGGTGATTGCCGCAAGGGCCAGCGTGACCTTGGTGACAAACGACCAAAGCCCGAACCCCTGCTCCGGATTCGGGGCGATGCGTTCCATGCGCGCCGCGAATATCGCAGGCAACAGTGTCATGTCGGCGCCAAGAGCCATCCCCGAAACGACGCAGATTGCGGCGAAGGCGGCAACATCTCCAGCGGTGAGGGTGGCTGCGAAACCGAACGAAACGATGGCCAGGATCATGCCCGCCAGCAACGTGTTCTTTTCGCCGTACCGTGAGGCGATCCGTCCCCAGACCGGGGCCGACACAGCCGCCGACAGAAAGAACAGCAACAGCAGGGGCCCCTCGGCCCCCGGCGCATCAAGCCGGCTTTCGACGAAGAACAGGAACAGGGTCGAGGTGACGGCGACGGGCGTGGCGTTCAGAAGCGCGACGAGCAGCAGGCGGCG
>JBGTLJ010000140.1:0-6325 GCA_041744175.1 Oceaniglobus sp.
GGCGCGCTGCTGGCCAAGGGTGCGGTGGTGCGGATCGACGTACTGGAGCCGGAAAAGCGCCCCGTGATGGCGGACGCCGACAGCCGCCAGTCGGTGCGCGACGTCGTTTCCGTAGAGATCGCCAGTTCAAGGGATGTCCGGCACAGGTTGCTGTTCGATCCCGGTCACGGGCTTGAGGAACGGCTGACCCGCGAACAGTTCATCTGAGGAGGATTGCCGATGAAACCCTTGAAAATGACGTCGAAACAGATGGTTGATGCGGCCCGGGCGCAGATCGAGGAAATCGGTGTCGCCGATGCCGTCGCCATGGCGGGCGATCCCGGCGTGGTGATCGTTGACATTCGCGATCCGCGCGAACGGGCGCGCAGTGGCTGGATCCCCGGATCCGTCCATGCGCCCCGGGGGATGATCGAATTCTGGGTCGATCCCGACAGCCCGTATTACAAACCGGTGTTCGGACAGGACAAGCGGTATCTGTTTCACTGCGCATCGGGCTGGCGGTCGGCCCTGACGGTGGCGGCGTTGCAGGACATGGGGTTCGAGGCGGCACATCTGCGCGAGGGGTTTTCCGCATGGGAAGCGGCGGGAGGTGCGGTCGAACGGGAGGCATAGGGCAGCCGAGGGGCGCCTATGGAATGCGCATTTCTTTGGTATTCGGACGGTGGGGGACCGGCTGCATGCGACAGCTGGCGATACTTAGCGTGATCGACCGCCGGAACCGGGCGGTCTGGCGCCAGATCATTGCTTGACCGGATATCCCATCTGACCCAGGGCCACGCGGATCTCATCCAGGATCGCCGGATCGTCGATCGTGGCAGGCATCCTGAAATCCTCGCCGTCGGCGATCCTGGCCATGGTGGCGCGCAGGATCTTGCCCGACCGGGTCTTGGGCAGGCGGTCCACCACCTTGACCAGCCGAAACGCGGCGACCGGGCCGATCCGGTCGCGCACCATTTTCACGCATTCCATTTCCACGTGGTCGTCGGGTTTGTCGACGCCCTTGGACAGGCACACGAACCCCATGGGCAACTGTCCCTTCATGCTGTCGGCGACGCCGATCACCGCGCATTCGGCGACGTCCGGATGGGAGGCCAGCACCTCCTCCATCGCGCCGGTCGAAAGCCGGTGCCCGGCGACGTTGATCACGTCATCGGTGCGCGCCATGATGTAAAGATATCCGTCGTCGTCGATCATGCCGGCGTCGCCGGTTTCATAGAAGCCGGGAAAATGGTCGAGATATGCCTTGGCGAAGCGTTCGTCGGCATTCCAGAGCGTCGGCAGGCATCCCGGCGGCAGCGGCAGCTTGATCGCGATGGACCCGAGGGTGCCCTTGGGGACACGGTGCCCCGCCTCGTCCAGGATCTGGACATCGTAGCCGGGCATTGCCACGCTGGGCGAGCCGGATTTCAGCGGCAGAGGTTCGATCCCGACCGGATTGCCGACGATGGTGGATCCGGTTTCAGTCTGCCACCAGTGGTCGATCACCGGAACGCCCAGCTGGGCGGCGGCCCAGTTTACCGTGTCCGGATCGGCGCGTTCACCCGCGAGGTAAAGCGCGCGCAGACAGGACAGGTCGTATTTCTTCAGCAGTTCGCCCTTGGGATCCTCGCGCCTGATGGCACGGAATGCCGTGGGCGCGGTAAAGAAGGCGCGCACGTTGTGTTCGGATATGATCCGCCAGTAGGTGCCGGCATCGGGCGTGCCGACCGGCTTTCCCTCGAACACCACGGTGGTGTTGCCCGCCAGCAGCGGCGCATAGCAGACATAGCTGTGGCCGACGACCCAGCCCACATCGGATGCGGCAAAGAACACATCGCCCGGATCAACGTTGTAGATGTTCTTCATCGTCCAGTGCAGCGCCACCATATGCCCGGCGGTGGCGCGCACGACGCCCTTGGGCTGACCCGTGGTGCCGGACGTATAGAGGATGTAGGCGGGGTGGCTGCCCTCGACCAACACGCAATCGGCGGGGGTCACGCCGCGCTGCACCTCGTGCCAGTCATGGTCGCGTCCCGGTGTCAGGTCGGCGCGCAACTGGTCACGTTGCAGGATGATGCAGAAACCGGGCTTGTGGGTCGCCATGTCAATGGCGCTGTCCAGCAGCGGCTTGTAGGCCACCACGCGTCCCGGTTCGATCCCGCAGGATCCGGCGATGATCGCCTTCGGGGTGGCATCGTCGATCCTGGTGGCCAGTTCGTTGGCGGCGAACCCGCCGAACACCACGGAATGGATCGCGCCGATCCGCGCGCAGGCCAGCATCGCCACCAGCGCCTCGGGCACCATGGGCATGTAGACGATGACGCGGTCGCCCTTGGTCACACCCTTTGCCGCCAGCGCCCCGGCAAGCCGGGCGCAGCGGTCGCGCAGATCGGCGAAGGTGACGATCGATTTGGCGCCGGTGATCGGGCTGTCGTAGATGATAGCGGCGCGGTCGCCATGCCCCGCCGCCACGTGGCGGTCGACGCAGTTGTGACAGGTGTTGCCCCGTGCTTCGGAAAACCATTCATAGAACGGCGGGCGGTCGTCGTTCAGCGCGCGGGTCGGCGGCACATCCCAGTCGATGGCGCGCGCCTGTTCCAGCCAGTACGCTTCGGGATCGCTGAGCGAGCGATCGTAGACGTCCTTGTAACCCATGTTTTTCCTCCCGGATGGCCGGATGACTAGCGTGTTGCGGAAAGGCTCGGCAAGATGAAAACACGAAGGTCCCGACAGCACCGAGGTCCGCAAAGCGATTGTCGATGTTCGAGGGAGCCGGGAAAGCCGCAATCAGAGGTGGAAAACCCGTTGCCAGACCAGCTGGTATGGAGTTCGGGCCGGGATGACAACGGAACATGTTGCGCAGCCAGCGCACGGCACCGGATCGGGCTTTCGTCCGATACCGGGGCCGCATTGCGGCGGTGGCTGTCGCGGCAACGGCATGTCCGTCGTCGAAAATCGACACGGAGGTCGAAAACGGATGCGAGGCGGGTGGAAGGGCGTGCCAGACTGATCCGTGGGGCTGCGGCACTGGGCCGGGCCGATACGCAAGGTAGCGATGCCATGGGCGACAAGAATCCGAAGAAAAAGCTGAAACAGCCGTCGATGCCGAAGGCGAAGAAGGCCTCCGAGGCGCCGCCGATGCAGGCCGATGTGAAAAAGCAACCGACCAAGAAATAGATCACGGCGACACGGCGCCCGCCCCCGTCCGGGGACGGTTCCGGGGCGGAAGATTTCGGCGCGCCCTAGCTGTAGTGCGTCACCGGGGTGCCCGCCAGCGCCGACATGTTCAGCAGGCCGCGCGCTGTGATCGACGGGGTGACGATATGGGCGCGGTTGCCCATGCCCATCAGGATCGGCCCCACCTCAAGCCCGCCGCCCTTCATCTTGAGGATGTTGCGCACCCCCGACGCCGCGTCAGTGTTTGCGAAGATCAGCACGTTCGCCGCGCCCTCGAACCGCGCGTTCGGATAGATCCGTTCGCGCAGCACCGGATCGAGCGCGGCATCGGCATGCATTTCGCCCTCGTAGGCGAAACTGCGCGGTTCGGAATCGAGGATGGCCAGCGCGCCGCGCATCCGGATCCCGGTGTCGCAGTCAAGATTGCCGAACTGCGAATGCGAACAGAGCGCAATCTTGGGCAGCACGCCGAAACGGCGCACGTGGCGCGCCGCACCGATCACCGTTTCGGCGATCTGATCGGGCGTCGGGGACGGGTGGACCTGGGTATCGGCGATGAAAAGCGGGCCGTCTTCAAGGATCATCAGCGACAGGGCGGCGACGGGATGAAGGCCATCCCTTCCAAGGACCTGGGTGATGTAGTTCAGGTGCCACAGGAACTGTCCGAAGGTGCCGCAGATCATCGAATCCGCCTGATCCAGATGCACCATCACCGCAGCGATGGCGGTGGTGTTGGTGCGCATGATCGCCTTGGCCAGATCCGGGGTGACGCCGCGGCGCTGCATGATCTCGTGATAGGTGGTCCAGTAGTCGCGGTAGCGCGGATCGTTTTCAGGGTTCACGATCTCGAATTCGCGGCCCGGGCGGATGGCAAGGCCCGCACGTTCGGCGCGCGCCTCTATCACGTCGGGACGGCCGATCAGGATCGGCTTGTCGGTGGTTTCCTCCAGCATCGCGGACGCCGCGCGCAGCACCCGTTCCTCTTCGCCCTCGGCGAACACGATGCGGCGCGATGCGGTGGCAGCGGCGTCGAAGACCGGGCGCATGATGAGGGCGGATTTGAACACCGAACCGTCCAGGCTCGCCTTGTAGGCAGCCATGTCGTCGATCGGGCGCAGGGCGACACCGCTGTCCATGGCGGCGCGCGCAACGGCGCTGGCCACCACCCCCATCAGGCGGGGATCGAACGGTTTGGGGATCAGGTAGTCGGGGCCGAAGGTCATCTGTTCGCCCTGATAGGCCGCCGCCGCCTCTGCGGATGTGGTGGCGCGGGCCAGGGCGGCGATGCCTTCGATGCAGGCGATCTTCATCTCGTCGTTGATCTCGGTCGCCCCGACATCCAAGGCACCGCGAAAGATGAATGGGAAGCACAGCACGTTGTTGACCTGATTGGGATAATCGCTGCGTCCTGTGGCGATCAGCGCGCCGGGGGCCACGGCGCGGGCCTCGTCGGGGTCGATTTCCGGGTTCGGATTGGCCAGCGCGAAGATCACCGGATCCGATGCCATGCGCGCGACCATGTCCTGTTTCAGCACGCCGGGACCCGACAGGCCAAGGAACAGGTCGGCGCCGTCGATCACGTCACCCAGGGTGCGCGGGCCACCCGGCTGTGCATAGGCGGCCTTCTGTTCCGTCATGTCGTCGGTGCGGCCTTCGTGCACCAGCCCGGCCAGATCGCAGAGCCAGACGTTTTTGCGCGCCACCCCAAGCTTGCACAGCATGTCGAGACAGGCGATCCCGGCCGCGCCACCGCCGGTGCTGACCACCTTGATGTCCTCGAACCGCTTGCCCGCAACGCGCAACGCGTTGGTCGCAGCGGCGCCGACCACGATGGCGGTGCCGTGCTGATCGTCGTGAAACACCGGAATGTTCATCCGCTCGCGGCACAACCGCTCCACAACAAAGCAATCCGGGGCCTTGATGTCCTCAAGGTTGATCGCGCCGAAGGTCGGTTCCAGTGCGCAGACGATATCGGCGAGCTTGACCGGATCGCTTTCGTTGAGTTCGATATCAAAGCAGTCGATATTGGCGAACTTCTTGAACAGGACGGCTTTGCCCTCCATAACCGGCTTGGACGCGAGTGCGCCGATGTTGCCAAGCCCGAGGACTGCCGTGCCATTGGTGACGACCGCCACCAGATTGCCGCGCGATGTGTAATCGCGGGCCGTGTCTGGATCGCGGCGGATTTCAAGACATGCTTCGGCTACGCCCGGCGAATAGGCGCGCGACAGGTCGCGCCCGTTGGCCAAGGGCTTCGTGGCGCGGATCTCCAGCTTGCCGGGCTTTGGATAGCGATGGTAGTCCAGCGCCGCCTGACGCAGGCTTTCACGTTTTGCATCGTCCATCTTGACCCTCCGGCATGGTGCTGCGGTGCGCCATATCCGGCGGATCGCGCCGGTTTGTCAAACGATCACGGACATCGCGACCGTGGGTTTCGATGACATACCGTGCAGAATGAAAGCCTGTCCGCCGTGGAGGCCGGGCGCTTTGCCCGCCGTTTCAGCCTTTGGCCTCTTCCAGCGCGGTGATCCGCGCACTGGCCTGCCTACGGCTGAGATTGCCGTCAAAGGCTTCGCCGGTCGCATCGCAAAGATGGCGCAGCCGGACCTTCTGCTTGTCGGTCATCGGATCGGCGGACTGGTTTTCCGCAACCGGAAAGGCGCCTACGGGGCTGGCCGGTGCAATTTCGGGATCTTGATCGTCGGTCATTTTCATTACTCCTCTTGACAGCGAAACGCGGGGGCGCGCGGCGCGGTTCCCCTTGCGCCTGCATTCCACAGCGGCCACCATGTGCCGAACCCCCAGGCAGGAGCGTCCATGACCCTGAAGACCGCCGCCCGTCAGGCACGCGACAACGCCCACGCCCCCTATTCCGGATTCAAGGTCGGCGCGGCGATCCTGACGGACAGCGGCGCGGTGTTCGCAGGCTGCAACGTCGAGAATGTCGCCTATCCCGAAGGCACCTGCGCGGAGGCCGGGGCGATCGCCGCGATGGTCGCGGCAGGCGAGCGGGTGATCGCCGAAGCCTACGTCATCGCCGACAGCCCGGCCCCGGTGCCACCCTGCGGCGGTTGCCGTCAGAAGCTGGCGGAATTCGCGGCCGCCGACGTGCCGGTGACCCTGGCCACCGTCAGCGGCCTTGCCGAGACGGTGACCGTGGGCGATCTGT
>JBGTLJ010000141.1:0-2454 GCA_041744175.1 Oceaniglobus sp.
ATCCTCGGGCCCGACCCGAGGATCTCTCGCTCAATCGCGCATCGGTCTAGCTCTGATAAACCTTCACCGACGCGCCCACTTTGACGTTTTCATAAAGCCCGATGACGTGTTCGTTCTTCAGCCGGATGCAGCCCGACGAAACGGCGGTGCCGATGGTCCAGGGCTGCGGCGTCCCGTGAATGCGGTAAAGCGTATCGCGGTTGCCGCGATAGAGGTACAGCGCCCGCGCGCCCAGGGGGTTGTCCAGGCCGCCGGGCACACCGCCCGCAAACTGGGCATAGATCTCGGGCTCGCGGCGGATCATGTTCTTGGTCGGCGTCCAGCTGGGCCATTCCGCCTTGCGCCCGACCCGAGCGGTGCCGACGAAATTGCGCCCCGCATCGCCCACCGCCACGTGATATTCGATGGCGATCCCGGGCTCGATGACATGGTACAGCACGAAATAGCTGGGAAAGATGTGGATGCTGTTCACGGCGATGTCATCGCGGACCCGTTTCACCACCGGGTTGAAACTTTCGGGCGACGTGTGGGGCGGGCCCACATGGGCGGCGGCGGCCAGCGGGGCGAGGCCCAGCGCCGATCCCGCGGTCCGGATGAAATGGCGACGCGTGATCATGGAAAGCCTCCGGCAGACTGGCAGCGATGGATGACAGATTTCACCCGATGACGGCGTTGTAAACGCATAACCTTACGATTTTGTGCCATGGGATGCGCCGGGGCCCCAGTCACATCTGCGTCACCGCTTCCGGATCAGGCGGTGGTCAGCCCGCGAAAGATGCTGTCGCGGTGCCGGGCCATGTAGATGCGCAGCCACGGGGTGAACGCATCGGGGTTGCGTTCGATCTCGGCGGCAAGATCGCCGACGCCGACCCAGCGCACCTCGCTCACCTCGTCGGGATCGGGTCGCATTGCCAGGCCCGGCCCTGCCTGCGCCACGAAAAGCTCGACCACCTCGTGCTCGATCATGCCGCCGCCCACATCGGCGCGGTATTCGATCCGGTCCCGGTGCAGGGGCAGCAATCCGATGATGCCCAGCTCTTCCTCCAGCCGTCGCACCGCACAGACGACGGGATCCTCGTTCCATTCGGGATGGGTGCAGCAGGTGTTGGCCCACAGCCCGGGCGTGTGATACTTTCCCGCCGCCCGGCGCTGCAACAGCACGCGATCCCCGTCCAGCACGAACACGGACACCGCCATGTGGCGCAGGCCGCGCAGATGCGCATCCAGCTTTTCAACCGGGGTCAGGGTGCCGTTGATCCAGGCGGGAATCATGATCGTCATGCATAGGTTTCCGATACGATGCCGGTCAGGTGGGCCAGGTTCTTCAGCCCGATCCTGATATGCGCCATCGGGCGCGCCGCCACCAGCTTCTTGTTCATGTACGCCTCGAACGTCAGCTTCTGGACATCGACGTCGTGGCACAGCGACACGAACCGTTCGCGCCTCTCGTCGGACTTGTAATAGGCATCCTGCATGGACCGCAGCACCCGGAACACCGTGCCATGCTCTTTCATGAACAGTTTACGCGCCAGTTGCAGATCCTTGATCATCCCCGTCGCCAGGAACCTGTGCGCCGCCGTCGCCGCCACCTGCCCGCCGACCATGGCGTAGTAGATGCCCTCGCCCGATGACGGCGCGACGACCCCGGCCGCATCGCCCGCCAGAATAACGTCGCGATCGTTGTCCCACTTGTCCATTGGGCGCAGGGGAATCGGCGCACCCTCGCGGCGGATGGTCTCGCAATCGGCAAGGCCCGCCGATACGCGCAGATCGGCGGTGGCCTTCTTCAGGTCCGTCCCCTCGATGCCGGTGCCCATTCCGACGCTCAGCTGATCGCCATGGGGAAATACCCAGCCATAGAAATCGGGGCTGATCTTGCCATCATAGATCACGTCGCAGCGTTTGGGGTCATAGGCGCCGTTGATACAGTCCGCGCCTTTTTCCGGCGCCTTCAGGATCTCGTGATAGGCGATCACGTACGGGATCTTCTCGCCGCCCGGCACTTCGGCCTTGGCGACGTTGCTGCGCGCCCCGTCCGCCCCGATGATGACGCGGGTGGTCAGGCGGCGCACCTCGCCGGTCTCCTTGTCGCGGTACACGACATGCTTGCCGTCCTCGTCCCGCTCGATCCGCTGGAATGTCCCGGTGTGACGCTCGGCCCCCGCCTTGACCGCGCGATCACGCAGGAAATCGTCAAAATGCTCGCGGTCCACCATGCCGACGAATCCGTTCTCGATCGGTATGTCCACCGACCGCGATGTGGGCGAAATCATCCGCGCGGTGTTGACCCGCGCGACGATCTGGGCATCCGGTATGTCGAAATCGGCAATCAGCCGGGGCGGGATCGCGCCGCCGCAGGGCTTGATCCGCCCGGCGCGGTCGATCATCGCAACGCGCCTCCCGGCCTTTGCCAGTTCCGCCGACGCCGTCGCGCCCGACGGGCCGCCCCCCACA
>JBGTLJ010000142.1:0-10470 GCA_041744175.1 Oceaniglobus sp.
CCCGGCCCTGCCTCGCTCCCGGCAACAGGATCGCTGTGGGAAAGCCGCTGTCATCGCGAACGCGGCGATCCCCGGGGCCGTGCGGCGGCCCTGCTCCGCCTGGCGGCGGTCACGACCGGGCGCAGCGACACGTCGCCCGGAGCTTTCTGCCGCAGCCTTTCGTCGCGCGTCGGCAAGCAGAAGGCCGTCACCGCAACGGTGCGCAAGATCGTGCGCAGGGTTATGGACGTGAGTGCCCGTGGATTACGGGCATTCCGCGGTCGTCCTGTCAGTCGCAGACAACGCAGTGATCTTGCGACGTCGGCGCATATCAAGGAACAGTCGCGTCTCAGTCTGGGCAGCTATGGCAGGCCGCGGATGACGGAAGAGCGGAAGAAGATCAGCCTGAATACCGGGCATCGCCGTGTGGGCAGATTGATGCGACAGAACGGCATATTCGTTGTCAGGACCCGCAAAAAAAGGCCACGACGGATGGCGACCACAAGCCTGACATTGCGCCCAGCTTGCTGGATCGGAACTTTGCCGCCGACCAGGCGGACCAGAAACGGGCAAGCGACATCAGCCCTGTCTGGACACGTGAGGGTTGGTATACCACGCACTCGTCATTGTCCTTGGACCAATGGCGGACAAAGGCTCGTTCCTCGATCCGCATTCCCGGCGGGTCATCGGTCGGGCCGTCAGCAACCACATGAAGCGGGACCTGGCGATCCGGGTGTGAACATGGCCATCGCATTCAGATCACCCCGCAAGGGCTGCACCCATCACACGGATCGTGGGTCGCAATACTGTTCTCACGACTGTCAGAAGATCCTGCGACACCACGGGTTCAGCGTGTCGATGAGCGGCAAGGGAAAGTGCTATGACAATGCCGCCGTCGAGACGTTCTTCAAAACGATCAAGGCAGAACTGGGACAGGTCCAAAGAGATCGCCGACGCTTGCCGACAAACAAGGATGCCACGATGACCGACCCTGCCTCTCACGTCCTCTTTCTACGAATTGACTAACAGGATCAGGACGGCCCTGGCCAGCAGAAGCCGAGAATTCACAGTTGACAGATCGGTGTCCGGCTGATTGCCTGACTGGTATGCCCAACGTACCAGCAATAGGCAGATGAGGGCAAGAAGGAGCAAAGATGACGATACGTGAAATCGCGACGGCGGCTGCATGCCTGCTGGCGGCGACCCTACCTGCCTTGGCAGACTACCCCGAGCCGAAACGAGGCACCTACGTGATCGAGAATTTCGCTTTCGAGGATGGCGAGATCCTGCCCGAAATGAACGTCGGCTACCTGACAATCGGCGATCCGTCCGGCGCGCCGGTGCTGATCACCCATGGCACCACCGGGCAGGCGACATCGATGCTGGGCGGGGCTTTCGCGGACAACCTCTTTGGTCCCGGTCAACCGCTTGACGCGGAAAAGTATTTCCTGATCCTGGTCGATGCCATCGGGTCTGGCGAAAGCTCCAAGCCGTCGGACGGGATGCGTGCATCGTTTCCGGAACAGACCTTGCTGGATATGGTCAATGCCCAGAAGATGCTGGTGCAGGATCACCTTGGCATCGACAGGCTGCACGTGAAGATCGGGTTTTCCATGGGCGGCATGTTGTCCTGGACGTGGGCCACGGAATATCCCGAATTGATGGACGGGGTCGTTCCCATCGCATCGCTGCCGGGGCCGATGTCCGGGCGCAACTGGATGATGCGCCGCATGGTGATCGATGCCGTGCGCGACGATCCCGCCTGGATGGATGGCAATTATGACGAACAGCCGCCGATGCTGCGGTACATGTCAGCGTGGTTCGGCATGGCCACATCGGGCGGCAACCTCGGTCTGCAAAAACTGGGCGCGACCAACGAGATGGCCAGTGCCTATGTGGATCAGCGCAAGGCGGATCAGAAGGTCGGCGACGCCAACGATGTGATGTACATGTGGAACGCATCGCGCAACTTCGATCCGACACCCAAGCTCGGCGATATCAAGGCAGAGGTTCTTCTCATCCTTTCGCAGGACGATGAGCGGAATCCGCTGGAACTGCCGATGCTGCGCGAAGGCATGGCCGCCATCAAGTCCGATGCATCGGTCGTCGTCGTTCCGGGAGGCGATGATACTAGCGGCCACGGGACCACGTTCAATGCTGCCGCCTATGCCGAGACGCTGCGCGCGTTCCTGCAGGGACTGCCCAACGCACCCGAGTGATCGACTGCCAATCCGGTTCAGACCGATCGGGTTTCGAGGAACGCGCGTGTCGTTTCATAAATTCGCGTGGCATGGTTCGAGACGGCGGAGATCGTCGTCTCGACATCCCGCCGTTGGATCCCGGACAGGATGGCGCGGTGATCCTCGATGCTGATCGAGATGGCGCCGGGCTGGCTGATGATCCGGCGGCGATGGTCCAGAAGATGGGTGTGCAGCGACATTGCCATGTCGGCCAGCACATCGTTGCCCGCCGCAGCATAGAGAATCCTGTGGAATTCGCGGTCCGCAAGAAGAAACCGTATCGGATGGTCGTCGCAGGCGCTTTGTGCAACCAGCGACTGGTGCATGGCCGCCGTGATCTGCGGTGTGGCACGCCGGGCGGCTTCGGCGGCAATTCGGCATTCGACCAGCAGCCGTGCCTCATGGACCGATTGCAACCCGTAGGGCCCGTCAAGCACCGGCGCGGGGTCGCTGGCGATCATCCGCGACCTGTCAGTGCTGGCGACCGTGGTACGTGCGCCCTGTGCCACGCGCAGAATGCCGCGTTCCGTGAGGATAGCAATGGCACCACGAATGGTTTCCCGACTTACCGACAGGGAAAGGGCCAGTTCACGTTCGCTGGGCAATGCATCGCCCTGGGTCAGGATCCCCGATGAAATCAGCGCGGCCAGCTTTCCCGCGATGACCCTGCGCACGGATTGACGCGGCACATCGCCCAGCAAGGCCTTCGCGGTCCTGACAGACTGTCGTCGCAGCGTTCCCATCGTCACCTCCGCCTGCGGCGTACCAGACCAAAGGCGAATTGCACAGCGAGAACGCCGATTCACAGCCTTGCCGCGCTGCTGGTCGTGCGGCTCCGTGCGGCGGTGGCGCATGGCGCGGCGTTATTGACACCGTGTCCGATTGGCCTAAAGTCCGGACCAGTTGGCGGCATCACGCTGCCGATGACGTTCGAGACAAGGCTGCGCAGACGGTCACGCGAGCAATCGCATTTGTCGCCTACGCACATCATGATCCGGGGAGGATACCACAGATGATCGACCGCAGAACGTTGAGTGCCGCCGCAGCGGCCGCTCTCATGGCCGTCATGGGCGGCGTCACCCCTGGCTTTGCCCAGGACAAGGGCGAACTGGTTTACATGACGCCGGGCCTTGATCTGGCATTCTGGCGCTACGTGTCCGAAGGGGTGAAATCCGTTGCCGAGGAACAGGGCTATGGTTTCGCCGCGCTGGATTCCACCAATGATCCCCAGACCCAGCTTCAGAATGCACAGGACGCGATCGCGCGGGGCGTCGCCGGGATCGTGCTGTCGCCCACCGACAGCTCGACGGCCCCGGCCGTGCTGCAACTGGCGCAGGATGCCGGAATTCCCGTTGTGATCGCCGACATCGGCACCGATTCAGGCGAATTCGTCTCGGTCATCGGATCGAACAATTACGAAGGTGCGAACGGTGTGGGTCAGGCGCTGGCCAAGGCGATGACGGATGCAGGCAAGACCGACGCGACCGTGGGCATCGTCGGGATCAGCCAGGCGCGGCTGAATGGCCAGGCGCGCACCAAGGGGTTCAAGGACGCGATGGCTGAAAGCGAAATCACCGGCGATGCGGGATTGCAGCAGATGCAGGCCTATACCGCCGAGGAGACCTTCAAATTCACCCAGGACATGATCACCGCGAACCCGGAGATGGGTGCGATGTTCGTCCAGACCGACGGCCCGACTCTGGGCGCGCTGCGCGCGATCAAGGCGGCCCGCATGGATGGCGAGGTGATGGTGGCGGCGTTCGACGGCATTCCCGAATTCGTGCCGCTTCTGCAATCTGGCGATCTCGTGGTGTCGGGAATGCAGCAGCCCTATCTGATGGGCGTGCGGTCGGCCGAGGCGATGGTGGAACATCTGGATGGCGGCACCCCCGAAAAAGAGATCACCGTGCCGATCCTGATCGTGACGTCCGACAACATCGAAGAGATGCTGCCGACGATCAAGGAAACCGTTTTCGCCAACGAGGTCGAGTGAGCGGACAGTGCCGGGGCGATTCCATCGCCCCGGCACGACGGGAATCGAGCGATGCAGCGGACTGATGTAGTGGCGGCACGGACAGAACCGCTGCTGAGGGCGCGTGGGGTTTCCAAGACGTTCGGCAGCACCCGCGCGCTGAGCGACGCGGCCCTTGCCCTGCGTCCCGGCGAAATCGTCGGTCTGCTGGGAGCGAACGGCGCAGGCAAATCGACGTTGTCTCGCATCGTATCGGGGCACATCCGCGCCACCGGGGGTGAAATCGTGTTTGCGGGTGCGCCGCTTGCATTGGCATCGACGCGCGACGCGCTGTCCCAGGGCATTGCGCTGGTGGCGCAGGAAACGTCGCTGGCGCCGGACCTTTCGGTGCTGGAAAACATCTTCCTGCCGGGTCTGGCCACCCCCGGCAGGCTATCGTTCCGGAACATGCGCACGCGGGCCAAGTCCCTGTTGGCTGGTCTGGGCCACGAACACATCCTGCCTCTCGAAGCAGAGGTCCGGACCCTTTCGGCGGCCCAGCGGCAGCTGGTTGAAATCGCGAAGGCGCTGGCGCTCAAGGCGCGGCTGGTCATCTTCGACGAGCCGACCGCATCGCTGTCGGCTACGGAGGTCGATCGCCTGTTCGACATCATGGCCCGTCTGCGCGACGACGGCCGCGCAATTGCTTTCGTTTCGCACCGCCTGGAAGAGGTCTTCGCGATCACCGACCGGGTGACTGTGCTGCGTGAGGGCCGGACGGTGGTAGAGGACGTGGCGACCTCGACCCTCACCCAGGGCGATATCATCCAGCACATGGTGGGCCGCGATGTCGGAGCGATCCACCGGCCACGCGCAAAGACCGGGGCCGATATCGGTGAAACGGTGTTGGAGGTGCAGAACCTGCGTTCCCTGCCGTGGGTGCGCGATCTGTCGTTTTCGGTACGTGCGGGTGAAATCCTCGGACTGGGCGGGTTGGTGGGCGCCGGAAGATCCGAAGCGATGGAGGCAATCTGGGGCCTGCGTCCACGGCAGGCGGGCAAGATCCTGGTTCGGGGAAAATCCGTGGCCCTGCGCAAACCCGCCGATGCTGTCCGTGCAGGGCTAGGCTTTGTCGCAGAGGACCGGCGTGCGCAGAACATCGTGCCCGACCTCTCGGTGCGCGAGAACCTGATGCTTGCCGCCATGGGGCAACATCGCGGGTTCTTCCACGGCTACGGACGCCGGGCCGACAGGGTGGCAACCCTGATCCGCGATCTGGGTCTGCCGGCCGACCGGCTGGACACCAGTCTGCTGAACTATTCCGGCGGAATGCAGCAAAAGATCATCATTGCCCGTTGGTTGTTGACCGACCCCGATATCCTGATCCTGGACGAGCCGACAAAAGGCGTGGACATCGGCACCCGCGCGTCGATCTATCGGCTGTTGCAGGACGCCGCCGATGCCGGGCTGGCCGTGATCGTCATCTCATCCGATTTCGAGGAACTGCTGGGGTTGGCTGAACGAATTGTCGTGATGTCGGACGGGGTGGGTATCGCCGATCTGCCGGCCAACCGGTTGACCGAACACAAGCTGACCCTGCTAGCCGCACCGCGCACATCCTCCGCACGCAACCTGTCCCTGCTCAGGCGGTTGTCCGATGGGCATGGCTGCGATGCAACCTGGACGCTGATCGACGGCGAAGAAACGATCTGCCTCGCGCAGGCGGGGCCGAACCTTTCGGGCCTTTCCCCCGGGCAGGCGGCCATGGCTTCCGAAACCTGCATTCCGGATGCAATCCGCGCACGCAGTGCCGGGTTCACTGACGACGGTGGCCTGCAATCCCTGCTGACCCAGATGACCGACCGGCGGGGCCACGATCTTGGCTGGATCGGTCTGACCTTCGATGCCGGAACTAGCCCGCCCGGTGCTGCCAGCATCCATGCCGAGGTCGCCGCCCTTACCCGATCGAACGAGGACGCCACCTTATGAGCGACACCGCCCGCCACGGCCCCTTGCCTGCGATTCTGCGCAGCCTCGAATTCCGGATGTTCTGCCTCGCACTGCTTCTGGCGGTCGTGCTGTCGTTGTCGTCTCCGTACTTTCTTTCAGAGCGCAACATCTTCAACATCCTCGATCAGTCCGTCGTCATCGGCATCGTCGCCGTCGGAATGACATTCGTGATCCTGACCGGCGGGATCGACCTTTCCGTGGGAGCGGTGTTCGGTCTGACCGGAATCATCCTGGCGCAGGCGTTGCAGGTCATGCCGATCCCCGTCGCCATTCCGACCGCCATCGGTGCGGGTGCGGGAATCGGGCTGTTGTCGGGCGTGCTGGTCGCGTTCTTCGGTCTGGCACCGTTTGTGGTGACGTTGGGCATCATGGCCATCGGACGCAGCCTGTCGTTCATATTTTCGGGGCAGCGCAGCATTTCCGGGCTGCCGCCCGAACTTGACGCAATCGTCTATTCCACCTTCCTCGGGATCCCCGCCAACGTGCTGTTCCTTGTCGTGCTCTATGCGCTGGCCTGGGCCTATCTGACCCTTACCAAGGGCGGGCGCACGATCTATGCCATCGGGTCGAACTTCGAGGCGGCGCGCGCGGCGGGGCTGGCGACGATGTTCTATTCGATCATGCCCTATGTGATTTCCGGCGCCTTGGCCGCCGTGGCCGTGACGTTCAGCCTGGCACAGGTGATGTCGGCCGACCCCATGGCCGGCAACGGGCTGGAACTAGATGCCATCGCAGCGGTCGTCATCGGCGGGGCCAGCCTTTATGGCGGACGGGGCAGCATCATCGGCACGCTTCTGGGCGTGCTTATCATGGTGATGATCCGAAACGGGCTGAATCTGATGGGGGTTTCACCATTCTGGCAGGGCACTGCGATCGGCACGATCATCATACTGGCGCTGCTGGCCGAACGTCTGGTCAACTGGCGCACGGAACGGGGTTGAAAGGAAGAGCCATGCAAGATCCTTCGCGTGACATCGCGCTTTATGGAACCGACGAGCAGGTTCCGCCGCCCCGAAACCTGCGGGCGGGCATGCTGACAGCGGAACTTGAGGCGGGAAACCTCCGCTATATCCGCTGGAACGACGCCGAGGTGCTGCGCGCGGTGTCGTTTATCGTGCGCGACCGGGATTGGGGAACATGGGCACCGGTCATTTCGGACCTGAAGGTGGCGGAAGACCGTGAGCGTTTTGCAATCACGTTTCATGCCGTTGCGGGAGACGCCGAGCGTTTCAGTTTTGATGCGCAGATCGAAGGCCGCGCCGACGGGACGCTGACGTTCCGATGTGTCGGCGTCAGCGACACCGGGTTCGAGACGAATCGCACCGGTTTCGTGATCCTCCACCCCATCGACGGGATCGCAGGCACACCCGTCACGATCCGGCACACCGACGGAAAAGAGGTCTCCGGCAACTTTCCCGAGATCATCGATCCGGTACAGCCGATGATAGACCTGCGGGCGCTGAGCCACACTACACCCGGCGGCTTGAAGGTCGAGGTTCTGATGGAGGGTGACACATTCGAGATGGAAGATCAGCGCAACTGGTCCGATGCATCCTTCAAGACCTATGTGCGCCCATTGTCGCGGCCATGGCCCTACAGGATTGACCCGGACGAGCAGATTCAGCAGACGATCACCGTGACGGTTTCTGGTACATCCAGGGGAAAGACGTCGAAGCAGGCAATTCAACTCGCCGTCGGCCCGTCGATGGGCCGGGTTCCGCCCCTGGGTCTGGGTCTGCGGCCCGAAGACAAGGCGGCGACACGGGGCGCCATGACATTGCTGCGCGATCTCGGCCCTGCCCATCTGATCCTGCATCACGATCCGCGCGCCGGACATGACCGCGCCAGCCTGTCGGAAATGCTGGATATCGCCCGTGACATGAATGCCGATCCATGGCTTGAGGCGGTGATCGTCGCAACCGACGACACGGGCGCGGCAGCCGAAGTGGCCGCCCTGGGCCGGATGGCCGCATCGCTGGGCAACCCCTTCACTACCGTGCTGGTGTCGCCCGCGTCCGATCTCAAATGCACCCTGCCAGGGTCAGAATGGCCGCCCGCGCCCGATGCGGCCACGCTTTACGATGCGACGCGCGGCGCGTTCCCGGACGCACGCATTGGCGGTGGGATGTTCAGCTATTTCACCGAGCTGAACCGCAAGCGGCCGCCGACGGGCCACCTCGACGTGATGACATTCACCACCTCACCGCTGGTCCATGCGGGCGACGACCGATCTGTTATGGAAACCCGGGAGGCATATCCCGCAATCACGGCATCGGCGACGCGCATTGCAGACGGCACATCCTGGGCCGTTGGGCCATCGGCCATCGGCGTGCGCGACAATCCCTATGGCGCGTCGGCAAAGGACAATCCCGCCAACATCCGACAAGCGATGAATCGCAATGATCCGCGTCAGCGCGGGTTGCTGGGCGCGGCCTGGGCGTTGGGCTATTTCTCCGGTTTCGCGGCGGGGGGTGCAAGTGCAATTGCGCTGGGCGGTTGCACCGGTGCGTTCGGTGCGGTCGCCGTTTCGACGGATGATCCACAGCCTTGGTTCGAGACCGAAGGCATCGTCTATCCGGTGTTCCATGTCTTGCGCGGTCTTGCCCGGCTTGTCGGGGCCGACATGCGGGCATTGGATCTGCCGGCCAACGGACAGGTTTGCGGATTGGCCGCCGGGTCCGAAATATGGCTGGCCAATACCGGCGCCGACCCGGTCTGCATTTCGATCCCTCCCGGTGCCCTTGCCATCACGCTCGACGCCGCATCCTTTGCAACCGCGAGTTCTGAACCGGGTTTCATGAATATTCCCGGGACCGTCTCGGGCACATTGCGCCTCGACAGTTTCGCCGTCGCAAGGGTCATCACGCCCTAGATTCGATGGACGCCAGTGGATATACACCGTCGTCCGCATCGTAGTGTCCGCCACGCCCGCGGGCGGTCGACATCGCGCGCACCCCGGGTGCCATCAGCGGCGGGATTAACCGAAAAGCTTTTCTCCATGGATCGCAACCCCGGGCATGTCGCAGGCATCGTTCGGATCGGCGCCAGACTGCCTGTCGGCCCCAACGCGCATCCGGAGCCGGAACCCGATCACTGTGTCGGTGTTGGCAAGCACGCAACCGATGCAGACCGGGAGGGTCACACAATGGCAACCGATGTACGCGACGTGCTTCACCAGATTCACACCGCAACGAATGATGTTCTGGAGGGCTACAAGACGATGCTGGACCGCGCGGAGCCGGAAATCCAGCCGGTTCTTTCGGACCTCAGAAGCATGCATGAACGGCACGCCGCCGACCAGAAGATTCACCTGGACCGACTTGGCGAAGCGTCGGCAAATGACGAATCCTGGCGCGGCACGATGAACAAGGCGGCGGTCACCATGCGCGACTGGGTGTCCGATCTCGATCGCGATTCACTGTCGGCGGTGCGGCGCGGAGAAGAGGCCCTGAGGGATATCTACAGGGACACGCTTGCCGACTGGACGGAAGATCGCGCACCGGACGTGGCCGCGCTTCTGACAGAGCAACAAAGGGAAATCGACGACCGGGTGATCCAGTTGCCGAATTCCTGATGTCACAGGCGCTGGTTTGCAGACAGCAACTCGACGGTCGGCCCTTGGCAAAGCTTTCAGCGTCCCCGGTATTGGGTTCAGACCAATTTGCGCCAGTCAAAGCGAGGACCATGAAGCTGGCCTTTATCCCAAACAGAGATCGCGAAACACGGTAAAAGTGACGTGCGACTTTCCTGCAATGAACATGGGCAGAAGCTGCGTTCCCAATTGACATGATCGTGGCGGGAAACGTGGAGCGATGCAGATCTCTGCAAAACTCTCATCCGCCGGAAGCAAAGCATCGCCTGCCTCTGTCGCCAAAACGGCAGGTGGCATTTTGCTTCCCGATTGTTCTTCCACCGCCCGGTTCCTGACGGTCGACCGCGCCGATCTCTACCAGAGGCGCGCAATAAGGAACGCGGCTTGTTCATTATGATAACTTTGGGTCGACAACGCTTGCGCATTGCTTTCTTCAAAAATGGGCAATGTCCGCGGGCGGGTGTGATTTCACCGGCATGTTCGGTGCAATCCCGGGTGGGTATCGAGGAGTATGCTCGGGGTAGGGTTTGGCGACTTCGACCACGGATTACACGGAGACCCCGGTGACCGGGACCGACATGGACCAGTCGGGGCTTCCGGCCAGGCATGGCCGGGGCGATCTGCTGCGCAGCATCGCCGGGGCCGTCCTCCGGCTGGCCACGGAGGCCGATGTCGACAGCCCGGCCGGCGTCGGCCGG
>JBGTLJ010000143.1:0-11636 GCA_041744175.1 Oceaniglobus sp.
GCGCACGCTCCTGCGCGACACCAGGGTGCCGATCAAGGATGTGGCCGCGACGCTCGGGTTCCGCTCTGCCGCGTATTTCACCCGCGCGTTCCAGCACCAGACCGGCCAGACGCCTTCCGCGTTCCGGCGCGCCGATTGATCCGCTGCCGACGATCCGGGCGGTCGGATCGCAACCGGGGCCGCCCATTTTCCGGCCATTTGGCCATGACGGCAGTGGCCAGTGACCGGAATGTCGCTTATCAACCAGTCAGTGGCGGAATTGGCCGTTGACGCATTGCGGGCTTGCGTGCCGAATGGTGCGCGAAAGGCCGCGACGCATGTGTGCCTTGTCGGCGTGATACAATGAAGGGCGAAAAGCCCGTGGTCGCAGGCCGGTTTCGCAAAAAACAGTCCTCTCAGGGAGAACGACATGAAAGACTCAGATACAGATGCCCGGAGTCATCCGGCAACACGGATGTATGCCGAGGAATACGCGCGCGGCCAGATGGACCGTCGCGAATTCCTGACCCGCACCACCGCGCTGGGGGTCACCGCCGCCGCCGCCTACGGGATGATCGGGCTGGACAGTCCGGCGCAGGCCGAGGCCCACGCCCAGCAGGGCGGCGTGATGCGCATCCAGACCATCGTCAAGGCGCTGAAGGATCCGCGGGCTTACGACTGGAGCGAGCTTGGCAACGAGACCCGCGGGTTTCTGGAATACCTCGTGGAATACAATGCCGACGGCACGTTCCGCGGCATGCTGGTGGAATCCTGGGACGTCAACGACGACGCCACCGAATACACGTTCAACGTCCGCCCCGACGTGAAATGGAGCAACGGCGACGATTTCACCGCCGACGACGTGGTGCGGGTGATCACCGGCTGGTGCGACAGCACGATGGAGAGCAATTCCATGGCCAGCCGGCTGTCGGCGCTGATCGAAGAGAGCACGGGCAAGGCGCGCGAGGGCGCGATCACAGCAAGCGATCCGATGACCGTCACTCTGTCGCTGTCGGCGCCCGACATCGCGGTGATCGCCAACTTCTCCGACTATCCGGCGGCCGTCGTCCATTCCAGTTTCAGCGAGGACCAGCCATTCAACGAGATCGTCGGCACCGGCCCGTTCCGTCCTGTCAGCATGGAGGTCGGTCTCAAATTGGTGATGGAGCGCGACACCGAAAGGGAATGGTGGGGCACCCCGGTCTATGGCGGGCCGTACCTCGACGGGATCGAGCTCATCGACTATGGCACGGACCAGTCGGCCTGGCTGGCGGCGGCCGAATCCGAAGAGGTTGATCTGGTCTATGAATCGATCGGCGACTACATCGACGTCCTGGATGCCATAGGCTGGGTCAAGACCGAGACCGTCACCGCATCGACCGTGGTGTTCCGCACCAACCAGGCCGCCGAGGTCGACGGCATGAAGCCCTATGAGAACGCCGAGGTCCGCCGCGCCCTGTCCATGGCGGTGGACAACAACGTGCTGCTGGAGCTTGGCTATTCGGGGCGTGGCATCGTTGCCGCCAACCACCATGTCTGCCCGATCCATCCGGCCTATGCTGACATCGGCCCGTCGACCCACGATCCGGAAGCCGCCAGGCAGATGATGGCGGACGCGGGCATGGCCGATTTCGAGCATGAACTGATCACCGTCGACGAGGACTGGATCCGCAACACCGGCGACGCCATCGCCGCCCAGCTTCGCGACGCCGAGATTCCGGTCAAGCGGACGATCCTGCCGGGCGCCACGTTCTGGAACGACTGGACGAAGTACCCGTTCAGCGCCACCAGCTGGAACCACCGCCCGCTTGAGGTGCAGATCCTGAGCCTGGCCTACACGACAGGTCAGGCCTGGAACGAGACCGCTTTCAGCAATGCCGAATTCGACGCCCTGATGACCGAGGCGACGTCGATCGCCGATGCGGACAAGCGCCGCGAGACCGTGGCCAAGCTGGAGCAGATCATGCGCGACGAGGGCGTCATCATCCAGCCCTACTGGCGGTCGCTCTACAACCACCACAACGGCAATCTGGTGGGGGTCGAAAAGCATCCGTCGCACGAATTCCACTATTACAAGTTCGGCTTCGCCGCCTGATCGGCGAACCATGTACGGCGCATCCCTGACGGGGTGCGCCGCCATACCGCGGCCCAGGCGGCGGGACATACCGGAAAACGGGACGCGACGAACCCGGGTTCGAGTGCAGCAGGGGGCGGGCCATGGGACTGTTCATTCTTCGTCGGCTCTTGACGATGATCGGCACCGCGCTGTGCCTGACCTTCATCGTGTTCTGGCTCACCAACCTCTATCCGAACATGGAAAAGCTGGCCAAGACCCAAGGCAACCAGCGGATGACCGACGAACAGGTGGAATCGTGGCTTTCGAGCCGCGGCTATTTGCAACCGACACCGGTAAAATACGGCCAGTGGCTGGGGGTCCTGCCCGGTCAGGTGATCGAGGGGCCGGACGGCACAACGCGGGGACGCTGTTTCGCCGACGGCGCGGACCCCGACGCGGCGCCGCGGTTTTGCGGCGTGCTGCAGGGCAACTGGGGCTTTTCGACGGTGTTCAAGGACGATGTCGGCGACATCCTGGTCACAAGGCTGGCGCTGACCGGCAAGCTGATGTTCTGGGTGATGCTGCTGATGGTGCCTGCCGCGCTGATCGTCGGCGTGCTGGCCGGGATGCGCGAGGGATCCCGCACCGACCGGTCGCTTTCGGTGGTGTCCATCGTGTCGACGGCGACGCCGGAATACGTGTCCGGGGTGATCCTGATCGCGGTCTTCACCTCGTCGGCGGTGGGGTTGAAATGGTTCAAGGGAACCGCGACAGGCGCGATGGACGACGCCAGTTTCGACAACTTCTTCCTGCCGGTGCTGACCATTGCGCTTTACGGAATGGGCTATATCGCGCGGATGACCCGGGCATCCATGGCCGAGGTGATGACGGCGCAATACATCCGCACCGCCCGCCTGAAGGGCGTCAGCTTTCCCAACATCGTGCTGAAACACGCGCTGCGCAACGCGCTGATCGCGCCGTTCACGGTGATCATGCTGCAGATCCCGTGGCTGTTGAACGGGGTCGTGATCGTTGAGACGCTGTTCAATTACAAGGGGTTCGGCTGGACGCTGGTGCAGGCGGCGCAGAACAACGACATCGAGATGCTGCTGGGGGTGTCGGTCGTGTCGGTGATCGTGGTGCTGGCGACGCAGCTGATTTCCGACATCGGATATGTCTATCTCAACCCGCGCATCAGCGTCAGCTAGGGGGGCGCCATGGAACCGCTTTCGACCGTCCAGATCGTCGTTGCCATCCTGACCGAGCTTTTGCCGGTCTGGATCGCGCTGGCCCTGACATTTCTGCTGTCCATCGGGTTCCGGCGCAAACTGGGGCTGTACGGCAAGCTGTTCGACAGCACCATCGGCATGGTGGGGTTCGCCATCGTGATGTTCTGGGTGTTCGTGGCGGTGTTCGGCGCGATGGATCTGATCGGCACCCACCCGCCGCTGGCCCAGGCATCGGGGATGAAGAACAAGTTGCCCGGCACGCCGCTGTCGGGTGCGGGCGAAGGCGAATACGCCTTCTATCTGCTGGGCGGCGACAATCTGGCGCGCGATGTCTTCTCGCGGGTGATCGCCGGCAGCTGGGAGGTGATCAAGATCGCCCCTTTCGCGACCCTGTTCGCGTTCATGGTGGGGATCACCCTCGGCCTGCCCGCCGCCTATTACGGCGGCAGGCTGGACACGGTGCTGTCGTTCGTCGCCAATCTGGTTCTGGCGTTTCCGGTGATCCTGCTGTTCTACCTGCTGGTCACGCCGGAAATCGTGGCCACGGGCATCCCGGTCTACATGGCGGCGGTGCTGTTCCTGTTCCCGATCATCTTTCTGGTGATCCTGTTCAATTCGCGGTTCTTCGTGCAGCCGGTCAAGCGCAACATCTATCTGGGGCTGACGCTGGTGGTGGGGCTTTGGCTGTATCTCGGGATCGCGTGGAACGCCGATCCTCTGGGCATCATCAGCTTTCCGCCCAACCTGCTGGTGGTGTTCGTGGCGGTGGTCTTCGTCAATTCGCCCACGGTGTTCCGGATCGTGCGCGGCCTGGCCATGGACATAAAGACCCGCGATTACGTGGCCGCCGCCCAGACCCGCGGCGAGGGGCCATGGTACATCATGCTGTGGGAGATCCTGCCCAACGCGCGCGGTCCGCTGATCGTCGATTTCTGCCTCAGGATCGGCTATACCACAATCCTTCTGGGGACGCTGGGGTTCTTCGGTCTGGGATTGTCGCCGGAAAGCCCGGACTGGGGATCGACCATAAACGAGGGGCGCAAGCTGCTGTCGATCTACCTGCACCCTGCCCTGCCGCCCGCGCTGTCGCTGCTGAGCCTCGTGCTGGGGCTGAATTTGCTGGCGGACGGGTTGCGCGAGGAATCCCTCAGGGACTGATCGCGTCCGCGACGCAGGCGTCGTGCCCCTTAACCAATCGACCAGTGGGGGCCAGCCCCCACGCCCCCGGAGTTATTGGACGAAAAAGAAGCAGAGGTCAGGTGAGATGAGCGACACCCATGACGGTCCGATCCTGGAGATCGACAACCTTTCGATTTCGTTCTTCACGCGGTTGCGGGAAATTCCGGCGGTGATGGATTTCTCGACCCGGGTGATGCCGGGCGAGGCGATGGGGCTGGTGGGGGAATCAGGCTGCGGCAAGTCCACAGTGGCGCTGGGGGTGATGCAGGATCTGGGGGTCAACGGGCGCATCGTCGGCGGCAGCATCAGGTTCAAGGGCCGCGATCTGAACACCATGTCGACGGGCGAACTGCGCGCCATCCGGGGCCGTGAGATCGCGATGATCTATCAGGAACCCATGGCATCCCTGAACCCGGCGATGAGGATCGGCCAGCAATTGATGGAGGTGCCGATGATCCACGAGGGGGTGTCGCAGAGCGATGCCCGCGCCCGCGCTCTGGAGGTGGTGACGGACGTCAAGCTGCCCGATCCCGACCGGATTCTGAACAGCTATCCGCATCAGCTGAGCGGCGGGCAGCAACAGCGCATCGTCATCGCCATGGCGCTGATGAGCAAGCCTTCGCTGCTGATCCTGGACGAGCCGACGACGGCGCTGGACGTCACCGTCGAGGCGGCGGTGGTGCAGCTGGTCAAGGATCTGGGCAAGAAATACGGCACTTCGATGCTGTTCATCAGCCACAATCTGGGTCTGGTGCTGGAGACCTGCGACCGGCTGTGCGTGATGTATTCCGGCGAGGCGGTGGAGACCGGATCGATCGCCGACGTGTTCGACCAGATGCAGCATCCCTATACCCAGGCGCTGTTCCGCTCGATCCCGCTGCCCGGCGCGGACAAGAACGCGCGTCCGCTGGTGGCGATACCCGGCAACTTTCCCCTGCCCCACGAACGACCGCCGGGCTGCAATTTCGGTCCGCGCTGCGATTATTTCGAGGCGGGGCGCTGCGATGCGGGCGAGGTGGCGATGCGCCCGGTCAAGGGCGACGACCGGCACGGATCGCGCTGCGTGAAGTTCGAGGAGATCGACTGGGCCGCGCCCCCGGCCGCCGTGGTCGCAAAGTCCAAGGGCGAGATCGGCAATGTCGTTCTGAAGATGGACAACCTCAAGAAATACTACGAGGTGTCGGCGTCGGCGCTGTTCGGCGGCAGCGACCGCAACAAGGTGGTGAAGGCAAACGAGACGCTGAGTTTCGAGGCGCGCGAGAGCGAGACGCTTGCCATCGTCGGGGAATCGGGTTGCGGCAAATCCACATTTGCCAAGGTGCTGATGGGGCTTGAGACCGCCACCGACGGGCAGATCCTGCTGGACAACCAGTCGATCGGCGACGTGCCCATCGAAAAGCGCGACACCAGGACCGTGTCCAGCGTGCAGATGGTGTTCCAGAACCCGTTCGACACCCTGAACCCGTCGATGACCGTGGGCCGCCAGATCATCCGCGCGCTGGAGATCTTCAAGATCGGCACATCGGAATCCGACAGGCGCGAGCGGATGCTGAAGCTGCTGGATCTGGTGAAGCTGCCGCGTGCCTTTGCCGAGCGGATGCCGCGCCAACTGTCGGGCGGGCAGAAACAGCGCGTCGGCATCGCCCGGGCCTTTGCCGGGGGCGCGCGGATCGTCGTGGCCGACGAGCCGGTTTCGGCGCTGGACGTGTCGGTTCAGGCGGCGGTGACCGATCTGTTGATGGAGATCCAGCGCAACGAGAAGACCACGCTGCTGTTCATCAGCCACGACCTGTCCATCGTGCGCTATCTTTCGGACCGGGTGATGGTGATGTATCTTGGCCATGTGGTGGAGATCGGCAGTACGGATCAGGTCTTCGCGCCGCCCTACCACCCCTATACCGAGGCGCTGCTGTCGGCGGTGCCGATCGCCGATACCCGCGTCCAGAAAAAGCACATCGTGCTGGAGGGCGACATTCCATCGGCGATGAACCCGCCACCGGGGTGCCCGTTCCAGACCCGGTGCCGGTGGAAATCCGAAGTGCCCGGCAATCTTTGCGAACGCGATGTCCCGCCCATGGTCACTCTGGCAAGCGGCCACGAGATCAAGTGTCACCTTGATCGAAAAACGCTCGACGGGATGGAGCCGGTGATAAAGTTTGCCGCCGAATAGCCGTTTCACTTGACAGTACACGAACGAAAATACTTCAATCGGCCGCGCCGTAGCGCAACGATTTTTATTTTCAAGGCGGCATATGCCCTATTTCGACCTCGGCACCCATACCCAGCCGGTCAGGACCACATCAAGACGCGCGCAGCGCTGGTTCGACCGGGGGATGATCTGGTGCTACGGTTTCAATCACGAAGAGGCGGTGGTCTGCTTTCACAAGGCGCTGACCCACGATCCGCATCTTGCCATGGCGCACTGGGGCATCGCCCATGCGTCGGGGCCGAACTACAACCTCGGCTGGCACCATGTGACCCCGGAGGCTCGGGTCGCGATGCTGGAGACGGTACACCGGCATCTGGATCTTGCCCTGTCGCTGGCGGACGGTGCGGTGGCGTGCGAGCGTGCGCTGATCGGCGCCCTTGTCACACGGCACCCCGCCGATGCGTCCATCGAGGACTACGCGCCCTATCACGCCGCCTATGCCGATGCCATGCGGAGCGTTCATGCGGCGTTTCCCGACGATCTGAACGTCATCGCCCTGTTTGCAGAGGCGATGCTGAACCGCAGCCCCTGGCTGCTCTGGGACATCGGGACAGGCACCGCGCGAGAGGGCACCGACACGCTGGAGGCGAAGGCGCTGATGGAGCGGGCGTTCGACGAACGGCCCGACGCGTGGGATCACCCGGGGCTGTTGCACATGTACATTCATCTGATGGAGATGTCGCCGACCCCCGAGGCGGCGCTGCGCCATGGCGACAGGCTGACCGCGCTGGTGCCCGAATCCGGCCACCTGATCCATATGCCCACCCATATCGACGTTCTCACCGGGGCCTACCAGTCCGCTGTCGAACGCAATCTCAAGGCCAGCGTCGCCGACGAGAAATTCCTTGCCCATGCGGGGGCGGACAACTTTTATACCCTCTACCGCGCCCACAATTACAGCTTCACCCTCTATGCCGCGATGTTCCTTGGCCAGAAACACACCGCCCTGCGCGCGGCCGACAATATCATCCGCATCCTGCCCGAGGACGTGCTGCGCAAATATGCCGACTGGACCGAGGCGAGCATTCCCAAGAAGCAGCACGTGATGATCCGGTTCGGCATGTGGGACGAAATCCTCGCGCAGCCGATGCCGGGCGATCCGGACCTCTACTGCATGACGACCGCGATCATGCACTATGCCAAGGCGATCGCCTGCGCCAATACCGGGGGCAATCCGGCAGCCCATGAAAAGGCGTTTCAGGCGGCCAGGGGGCGGGTGCCCGACACCCGGTTGCTGTTCAACAACACCTGCGTCGATCTGCTGAAGATCGCCGAGCAGATGATGCTGGGAGAGATCGCCTATCACGCGGGCCGCCACACGGCGGCGTTCGATCATCTGCGCGCCGCCGTGATCCTGGACGACGGATTGCTCTATGACGAGCCCTGGGGCTGGATGCAGCCCGCCCGCCATGCGCTGGGGGCGCTGTTGCTGGAACAGGGACAGTGCGACGAGGCAGAGGCGATCTATCGCGCCGATCTGGGGCTGGACACCACCCTGCCCCGCCCGTGCCAGCACCCCGGCAACGTCTGGAGCCTGCACGGCCTTCACGAATGCCTGACCCGGCGCGGCGAAACCGCCGAAAGCGCCCATATCCATGCCCAGCTGAAACGCGCCATGGCCCGCGCCGATGTGGACATCCGCGGATCGTGCTATTGCCGCGGCCAGAAGGTTCCCGCCTGAATCGCGCTCGCCCGGAACGGATTGGCCCATCGGTCGTTGGCCCGCCATGAAAAGATCATCACAGACCGACACTTCGCCGCAGGACGACACATTCGGATGGGCCATCCCGGTGATGCGCGCCGGATATCTGGGCCGGGCGCTTGTCTATACGGTCGTCGCCGGGGTGTCGCTCTGGGCGATCTGGCAGGGCGGGCAGGCCACAGGCACTTCAGAGGCGCTTGCCCGGCTTGAAGGGTCCTGGGGCGGCTCTGCGGTTCTGGTGCTGATTCTTGTGGGCATGATCTGCTATGCGGTGTGGCGGCTTCTGGATTCAGTGTTCGATCTTGAGGATTACGGGACCGAAGCCAAAGGGATCGTCGCACGCAGCGGGATGATCGTCACCGGACTGGCCCATCTGGCCATCGCCGGGATCGTGGCCAAGTTGCTGTTCGACGTGAACGCCGCAAGCGGTGGATCGGGGTCCGACGGATCGGCGATCAGCGGCCTGGTGGCGCAGGCGATGTCGCTTCCCGGCGGTCGCTGGATCGTTGGCTGCGTCGGCCTTGCGACGTTCGGGGCCGGGATCTATTACATCGACAAGGGCTGGAACCACCGTTACCGCAAGCATCTGCGCGCCAACGACTGGACGTTCCGGATGTCCAAGGTTCTGCTGGCGGGCGTGGTGGCTCAGGGGGTCATCGTCGGGGCAATCGGTGCTCTGTTCGTGCTGGCCGCGCTGCGCGCCAATCCGGGCGAGGCCGGGGGCGTGAACAAGGTTTTTGCATGGGCGTATTCCACTCCGGCGGGCTGGATCCTCGTGGCGGCAATATGTCTTGGCCTGCTGGGATTTGCGATATTTTGTCTGGTGAACGCGATCTGGCGGATCGTGCCCAAGGCGGATGGCCCGGACATCAAGACGCTTGGCGAAGGGATGGCCGCGAAAGCCCGCAGGTCGGTGAATTAGTGCGCTGACCCGAAGTGGCAGGGCTAGTCAGGTGGCCCGGCCGCCGTGGGTGCGGGGGGCCAGACGCGCTCAGCTTCCCAGTATCACAAGGACGTAGTTGCGGGTTTCGTTGTACGGGGGCACGCCACCGTGTTTTTCGACCGCGCCGGGACCGGCATTGTAAGCCGCCAGCGCGAGGCGCCAGGATTTGAACGTATCGTACTGGCGGCGAAGATAGCGTGCACCGCCTTCGAGATTCTGCGCCGGATCGTTCGGATCGACCCGCATCCGCGCCGCCGTTCCCGGCATCAGTTGCGCTAGACCAATCGCGCCCTTGTGGGACACGGCCTTGGGGTTCCATGCCGATTCCTGCTGCACGAGGCGCAGAAACAGATCTTCGGGGATGTTGTGGCGGCGGGCGGCCGACCTTGCCATCGCCAGGTAAGGCCCGCTGTATCTGCCGACGAAACGGGGCGCCGCCTCGGCGGGCGGTCGCCCGGGGATCTTGACGTTCTCCGGGCGCAGTCTGGCGGAACCGGAATATTGCCCCGCCGCGCGCCCGTCCAGCACGCTGGTCTGTGACCGGAACAGCTGTTGGCGGCTTTTCGACGACACCGACAGGTTCTGCGCCGCGGCCGTCACGGGCATCGCAAGCGCGGCCGCCAGCATCATGGCTGTTTTGATCGTCATCATGTGGTCCTCACCGCCGGTACCGGCACTATACGGCCATTGCGCCACATTTCCAGCCCCCAGCGTGCCGGGTCGGTCAATGACGTGCCACGGCATCTGTCCCCCGGCCCGATCCTGCGCTAACACCGGACAACCAGTCAGAATCGAAGGAGAGGCACCATGGCGGGATCTGTCAACAAGGTCATCCTGATCGGCAATCTTGGGCGCGACCCCGAAGTGCGTTCGTTCCAGAACGGCGGCAAGGTGTGCAACCTGCGCATCGCCACGTCCGAAACCTGGAAGGACAAGGGATCGGGCGAACGGCGCGAGAGGACCGAATGGCACACGGTCGCGATCTTTCAGGAAGGTCTGGTCCGGATTGCCGAACAGTACCTCAAGAAGGGCAGCAAAGTCTATATCGAGGGCAAGCTGCAGACCCGCAAGTGGCAGGACCAGTCGGGCGCCGACCGCTATTCCACCGAAGTGGTGTTGCAGGGTTTTGACGGCGTGATGACCATGCTGGACGGTCGCGATGGCTCTGGCAGTGGCGGATCTCCCGACGACCGGGACGACGGCGGTTATTCCGGCGGCGGCAGCAGCGGCGGCGATTATGGTGGTGGAAGCAGCGGTGGCGGAAGAAGCGGTGGTGGCGGCGGAAGGGGCAGCGGACCGGCCGGCGACGACATGGACGACGAGATCCCGTTCTGAGGCACTCTGCCACCTGCGCGGCCCTCGCGAAGTCCCTGTCGCTTTGAAGCGACTGGCTTCGGGACGCAACAAGCGATCGAGGTACGGCGCGAAAAGAAAATCGCCCGGCCGTGGGTCAAGGCGGGTTCGGACGTGCGGGATGCCACGCTGTCGATGTCAGCGACGCGAGTCGTCGAGCGCCGCGCGCACCACGGCGGGATCGACCGCATCGGTCACGAAGGCCGCGCCGATGCGGTGGGCCATCACGAACCGCAGCCTGCCATCCACCACCTTCTTGTCCTGGGCCATCAGCGCGATCAGCGCGTCGGTGTCCGGCAGGTCGCCGGGGATGTCGGCAAGGTCGGTTTTCATGTTCATTGCCTTCAGGTGCGCGCGCAGCCGGCCCGGGTCTTCCTGAGGGCAGAGGGCAAGCCGCGCCGACACCTCGAGAGCGAGGGCGCAGCCGATGGCGACGCCTTCGCCGTGCAGCAGCCGGTCGCCATAGCCCGTCGCCGCCTCCAGCGCATGGCAGAACGTATGGCCAAGGTTGAGCAGCGCGCGTTCGCCCTGCTCTGTCTCATCCCGTGCGACGATGTCGGCCTTCATCTGCACTGACCTGCGCACTGCATGCTGGCGCAGGGTCGGATCGCCGGCCGCAAGGGCGGGGCCGTTGGTTTCAAGCCACGAAAAGAAATCCTCGTCCCCGAGAAGCCCGTATTTCACCACCTCGCCGTATCCCGACAGGAATTCGCGCGCGGGCAGGGTTTCGAGCGCGCGGATGTCGGCCAGCACCATCGAGGGCTGGTGGAAGGCGCCGACGAGGTTCTTGCCCTGGGGCGCGTTTATGCCGGTCTTGCCGCCGACGGAACTGTCGACCTGGGCCAGAAGCGAGGTCGGAATCTGCACGAACCGGACCCCGCGGCGCAGAACGGCCGCGGCGAACCCGGCCAGATCGCCGATCACCCCGCCCCCGAGCGCGATGACCACATCGCCGCGTTCGACACGGCAATCCAGCAGCCATTCGA
>JBGTLJ010000144.1:0-2466 GCA_041744175.1 Oceaniglobus sp.
GATGCGGGCCAGTGTCTCGTTGATCCGCACCCAGCGCAGGTCGCGATCGACCAAAGCAAGGCCGACAGGCGTCGTGTCATAGAGGTTTTCCAGTTCGGCATATTGCCGCTCCAGCGCCCGCTCGTTCCGCTTCAGCGTGTCCTCGTATGTCTTGCGCTGCGTGATGTCGACGAATGACAGGACGTAGCCGTCCAGCCGGTTGTCGGTGGTGCGATAGGGCTTGATCCGCAGGATATAGGTTTCCCCGGTCGCCTGAATCACGACTTCCCGTTCGAAGGACTGAAGACTTTCGGTCACCCGGTCGGCATCGTCCCGCAGATCGGGATATTCGATCCGCGAGGCAAGGTCAGAGATCGGGCGACCGATGTCGCGCATGCGGATCCCGAACAACTTCGACACGTTGGGTGTGAAACTCCTGACGCAGAAGTCGCCGTCGAGGAACAGGACCGCCAGATCGGTGGATTCAAACAGGTTCTTCAGGTCGGAATTGGCCCGCGTGAGTTGCCGGTTGTTTTCCTGCAATTCCGCGTTGACGGTTTCGAGCTCTTCGTTGATTGACTGCTCTTCCTCGCGCGAGGTTTCGAGTTCCTCGTTCGACGACTGCAATTCCTCGTTCATGCTCATCAGCTCTTCGTTGAAGCTTTTGAGCTCTTCTCCGGATGTTTCCGACTCCTGCAGGGTCTGCGCCAGCTGCTTGCGCAACTGGATGACTTCCGTCTCGAGGATATCCCGGTCGACGGAGTCGCGCCGTTCCAGCACATCGCCGACGCGTCCCGCCTCGATGGCGCGCACTTCCGTCAGGACCAGAATGTAGTCACCGCCCGCGGGACCGATCGTGATGTCGAAGATGCGCGGGCCGGCGTCGCTTTGCACGACGATATTCGTGGTGGTCTGCACGTCCGCGGTGTCGACGCACTGCTGCAGGGCCGTGCGCACCGGGATCCGCAGGTCCGGCATCAGAAACCCATCGATCAAGGTCGACGGCGTGCCGCTGGAAAGCTGCACGAACCCGGTCATCCGCTGCGACAGATAGACGACCTCTCCGGCAGCGGAAAGCAGGGCAAAGGGTGGCGCAAAACTGCGCAGGAATTCCCGCTCCACTCCGGCCTCGCGCGACAGCTCTCGGCTGATGCCGACCGGCTGCGGCTGTCTTGCGGGCGCTGACAACTGCGCGGCCGCGCGGCGTGGTGTGTCCAGAAGTGCCGCATAACTGGTTCTGGCATCCGCGTTCTTGATGAAGATCCGGTTGGCCTTGTCGACCGATCTGAACAGGTTGTCTTCGCCGGACAGCCCCTCTGACGGGCCGAGGAGCAGGTAGCCGTTGTCGCGCAAGGCAAAGTGGAACCGCGGCATGACCTGCCGCTGCAGGTCGGCGGACAGATAGATCAGCAGGTTGCGGCATGAAATCAGATCGATGCGGGAAAACGGCGGATCCTGGATGACGTTGTGTGGCGAAAAGATGCAGGCCGCGCGCAGCCTGGGCACCGCGCGATGTTCGCCCAGTTCATCCGCAAAGTATTTCTGAAGATAGGACGGGTCGAGGTGCGCCACCGCGGCCGGGGAAAACCGGCCATAGCGCGCAGCCGTCAGGGAGGCTGTGTCGATATCAGTGCCAAAGACCTGCAGACTCCGCGGGTCCCTGCGCGCCTCCATCGCCTCCATGAACAGGATGGCGATGGAATAGGCCTCCTCGCCAGTGGAACAGCCGGGCACCCAGACCCGCAAGGCCGCTTCGGTCCCGTCCAGCAAGGCCGGGATCACGACGTCGCGCAGCGCGGCAAAGGCGGCGGGGTCGCGAAAGAAGTGAGTCACGCCGATCAGGAATTCCTGCGCCAGCAGTTCGGCTTCGGTCTTGTCCTGCAGAAGATCCAGAAAGGCGTCGACCTGCGTGATCCGCAGTATCGACATCCGGCGTTCGATACGGCGGACCAGCGTGCCCGGCTTGTAGGACGAGAAATCGTTGCCGACGACACCAGCCAGGCGCTCTGCAAAACGGGGCAGAGCCGCTTCGATCGCCAGCTTGATGTCAGGCGCGATGCCTTGCCGGGACAGACGCTGGCGCAGGTTGATGAGCTCTGCCAGTTGCGTGGCGATGCGTTCGACCGGCAGCACGAAATCGACCAGTCCCGTGGCAATCGCGCTGTGCGGCATGCCGGGAAACCGGGCGCCACGGCTGTCCTGCACGAAGGCATAGCCGCCGTGCGCCTTCACCGTCCGCAATCCCGCGGACCCATCGGTGCCCATGCCCGATAGCACGACGCAATAGGCATCCCGCCCGCGATCCCGCGCCATGGCGTCGAAGAACGCATCGATCGGGCGATGCAGCGTCTCTGTCTCGATGCGGGCGGTCAGATGCAGCCGGTCGTCCCTGATGTCGACCGTCATGCCCGGCGGCACGACGAAGACATGATCCGGCAAAATCCTGTCGCCGTCGCTGATCTGCGCGACCGGCAGATCGACGTGGTC
>JBGTLJ010000145.1:0-3634 GCA_041744175.1 Oceaniglobus sp.
CCGCCGCCGTGACCGCGGCCGCCCTGCCCGCGGGCGCGGCGCAGGTGTCGCTGAGCGCCCTGTCGGCCTATCTGAACGGATTGCAGACGGCGGTGGCCGACTTTACCCAAGTCAACGACGACGGCACGATTTCCACCGGGCGGCTGTCGATCAAGCGGCCCGGGCGCTGCCGGTTCGAATACAACCCGCCTGACGAGACGCTGGTGATGGTGGGAAGCGGTTCGGTGGCGATCTTCGACGGCAAGTCGAATTCCACCGCGCCCGAGCAATATCCGCTGTCGCGCACGCCGCTGTCGATCATCCTCGAGCGCAACGTCGATCTGGGGCGGCGCAACATGGTGGTGGGGCACCGCGCCGACGGGCCCAAGACCATCGTGGTTGCGCAGGACCCCGAAAACCCGGATTACGGGTCGATCGAGCTGGTGTTCACCGGCAACCCGGTAGAGTTGCGCCAGTGGATCATCGCCGATGGATCCGGCGCGCGCACCACCGTGATCCTCGGCGATCTGCGCAAGGGAGGCGATCTGCCCTCGACGCTGTTCAACATTTCCTACGAGGTCGGTCGGCGCGGCGGCTGAGGGCCGCCGTGTCCGATGGACACGGGCGGCATGATGCCAACGCGGTGGCGCGGTCAGCTCTTGCGGCAGGCCCGCAACTGTGTGTCGTAGACCACGGCGCGGGTGGCGACATCGGTGGCGACCCGCATCAGCCAGGGTTTGGCCAGGTGCGATTGCCGCGCAAAGCCCGAGCGGCCTTCGTGATAGGCCAGATACTGGTTGCCGGCATCGGATTTCGCGATCCCCAGCTTCTGGCTGGTTTCGTTCATGTACCAGCCCATGAAATCGGTCGCATCCTTGATGTTGTCGCGTTTGGCGCGCCGCCTGCCCTGTTTGCTCTTGTACTCCTCCCAGGTGCCGTCCAGCGCCTGAGAATAGCCATAGGCGCTTGATTGCCGGCCCATCGGGATGATCCCCAGCGCGAACTGGTGCGGGGTGCGCGCGTTGCCGATGAATTTGCTTTCCTGATAGATCGTCGCCATCTGCACCGCGATGGGGATCCCCCAGCGCCGCTGGGACGCTTTCATGGCATTCAGGTACTTTGGTCTCTCGTCCGCGATGGAACACGCGCTTTCGAGGTTTCGGGGCGCCGCATAGTCGCGGCTGCCGCAGCCTGCCACGAAAACGAATAGAATCAGGGCGCGAAGGGGTCTGCTCATCTGCCTCTCGCTTTTTTTATCGTTTTGTTGCGGGCAGATTAGCCGAAAGCCGGGGCCGAGTGAAACGAAAATGCCTTGGCCCCTACATCACAAACGCAAGTGTGACCGGAAGCGCCACCACCGACATCAGCGTCGAGACCACGACCAGGCCCGCGACCGCATCGGAATCGGCGCCGTACTTTTCCGCCAGCAGATAGCTGGTGACGGCCACCGGGGTCGTGACCTGCACCACCAGCACGGCAAAGGCCACCGGGGGCAGCGCGAACCAGCGCCCCACGGCCCATGCCAGCCCGGCACAGACCGCCACCTTGATCGCCGACAGCCAGAGCGAGCGGGTCAGGCGCCCGGGGCGGAGCCGGGCGACCGCCACGCCGAGGGTGATCAGCATCAGCGGGATCGCCATCTGTCCGACCAGCGACAGGGTGTTGGTCAGGAACGTCGGCGTGCGCCAGCCCATGGTCAGGAACAAAAGACCCAAGAGGGTTCCGGCGACCAGCGGTTCCTTCAGCGCCCGGAATACGGAGCCGCCGCCAGACACGATCCAGATCCCGGCGGTGAAGGAATAGATCGCCATGATCGCGAACACCACCACCGCGAACCCGAACCCCGCATCGCCGAACGCGAACAGCGCCAGCGGCAGGCCGACATTGCCGGTGTTGCCGAACACCAGCGGCGCGAGGTAGGTGCGCATGTCGAGCCGGGCGACGAACAGTACCGCCGACATCGCCAGCGTCACCGCGCCGTAGGCGGCCAGCGTCGCCAGCGACAGGGTGGCGAGCGCCGAGGGGTCGATGTCGGTGCGCATCAGCGACACGAAGACGAGGCAGGGCACCGACAGGGTCATCGTCATCCGGGTGACGAATTCGATGCGGTAGTCGAACCCCATGCGCACCCAGCCGAATCCGATGGCCGCAAGCAGAAACACCGGGGCGACGACCTCTGCCACTGTCAGGACAAGGTTCACAGTCTGTTTCCCGGAAATGCGGCGGGATCCATGGACATCCCTCTGACGATTTGCTTAACACTGGGGCCAAGGGGGACGACGCCATGATCAAGACACGCGCGAAATACCACCTGGGTCAGGTGGTGCGCCACCGCAAGCATCCGTTCCGGGGTGTCGTGTTCGATGTGGATGCGATGTTCGCCAACACCGAGGAATGGTACGACGCGATCCCCGAGGACAGCCGCCCCAAGAAGGACCAGCCGTTCTATCATCTGCTGGCCGAAAACGACCAGAGCTATTACGTCGCCTATGTGTCGGAGCAGAACCTTGTTGCCGACTATTCCGGCGAACCGGTGGACCACCCGGACCTGTCCGATCTGTTCGGCGATTTCCGCGATGGCGCCTATCCGCTCGATTTTCAGATGAACTGACGGCACCGCGCGCCTAGTAGCCGAGCGCGCAGCCGTCCTTTCGCGGATCCGAACCGCCCACCAGCACGCCCGCATCGTCGTCGATGAGGATCGCTTGTGCCCCGCCGATGGCGGTTTCGGGGATCGCCACGGTGTGGCCGCGCTCCGCCAGATCGGCGCGCACCGCATCGCCATATCCGCGTTCGACGTTGAGGATGCCATTGTCGGCAAAACTGCGCGGCGCGTCGATGGCGCCCTGCGGGTCCATCCCGTGATCCACTAGGTTGGAGAGCAACCGCGCGTGGCCGTTGGGCTGGTAGGCGCCGCCCATCACGCCGAAGGGCATGGTCACGCGGCCGTCCCGGCGCAGCATTCCCGGGATGATCGTGTGCATCGGCCGCTTGCCGCCCGCCGCCTCGTTTGGATGGCCGCTTGTCAGGGTAAAGCCGGCGCCGCGGTTCTGGAACAGGATGCCGAACCGGTCGGACGCGATGCCGGATCCGAAGCTGTGGAAGATCGAATAGATCAGCGACACCGCCATGCGGTCCTTGTCGACCACGGTGATGTAGATCGTTTCGCGGTGCACGCTTTCCGACAGGGCGGCGGGGCTTTCCATCGCGCGTTTGGGGTCGATCAGCGCGGCGAGATCGGCGGCGGTCTGCGCCGACAGCGTGTGGTCGAGCCGCGTCATGTGATCGGCATCGGCCATGAAGCGGTTGCGCGCGTCATAGGCAAGCTTGGCCGCCTCTGCCTCTATGTGGGCACGGTCTGCACCCATCGGATCCATCGCAGCGATGTCGAAATGCGACAGGATGTTGGTCATCAGGATCGCCGTCGCGCCGTGGCCGTTGGGCCGGTGTTCGACAAGTTCGGTGCCGCGGTAGCTGCCGGTGATCGGGTCGGTATAGTCGCAGGCGACGGTGGCGAAATCCTCTGGCGTGTGGGTGCCGCCGTGGGTGCGCAGAGCGGCAACCATGTCCTCAGCCACCTCGCCCTCATAGAACGCCGCGCGCCCGTCCGCGGCGATCCGGCGCAGCACATCGGCCTGGCCCGGGGCGCGGAACA
>JBGTLJ010000146.1:0-6858 GCA_041744175.1 Oceaniglobus sp.
GCAGGGGGCGGCCCCGGCGCGGCCACCACCATCGTGCGCGATGACGGCGCGACCATGCGCACCAAGGGAAAACAGGCCGTCCCCCACGGCCGCAGGGTGCTGATGACGTTTCCCGGCGGCGGCGGCTATGGGCCGGTTGACCAGCGCGACGTGGCATCGGTGCGTCGCGATCTGGCTCGCGACTATATCTCGCGGCGCTCCGCGATCGACGACTACGGACTGTCCGAAACCGATGCCGCAGAGGTCGCCGCAACGGTTGCGCGCGGCGATCCGGTCTGACGCGCGCGCGCCCAACCCCCGCGGGCCAAATGTGCAGGCCGTCCAGTGCCACCCCGCCAGCATCTTTTGACATTGCGCCGATGCGGTCATCCGACATGTCGACATCGCGGCCCGATGGTGATGACGTCCCGCGCCATGGCAAGGCTCAGGATCTGATCGTAGCCCCGCCTAGCGCTGACCGCCGCGGGGATCGTTGGCGTCACATCCGCATACCAGCGTCCGCCCGCGCGAACGTCGCTCCCGCCGACCGGGCAAACTTCATGGCCGTGCCGCACGCACCGCAGCTTGACACCTCGAAACTCTCCGTCGGCGCGCAGATGAACCTGCGGTCATTGCGCTGCTCTGCCGCTTCACCGGAAAACCGCAGCCCGATCACCCCGCGCATCTGGATGACGTCAATCCCGTCCCTGTGGCGGCCATGGGTCGACTGCATGCCGTCAATACACGCGATCCGCTCTGCATCGAAGGCATCTGTTCCAACAGGCGCACTGTCTCTACCTGCGGGCGCCCCCCTGAGGGTTTGAGGTGCGCCGTCATACCTGTCAGTATCCGGCGCGTGGCGATCATCACCCTGCCTTCAGTCAACCCCCGCAGATCGCATACCGGGTCACGCTATCCCCCCCGCCGGGCCCGGAACCTTGCGACGGCGTATCAGAATTGTCCGACACATCCTCCATTCGATTACGCACCGATACCGCTGATATATCCGGGCCGCGGGCGGCGCGGCTATGAGACTTTCTGAAATCCGATCTCACCATAAAAACTTATCGCATCCTCCTGTCGGCTCGACCATACTGGAACCGCCCCGATCATGAACGGTTCGCCGAAAAGCCCGGATCGCGCCTATGGATTTTGGAACACAGGTACCCGTCAGACGTTCAATTGCGACGGGAACGGCGGCAAAGACCCAACCAAGGACATGTGAACGCTTTGAAATACCTCAAGGAACTGGCGCGTAGGCGCATCGCGATCGAGGCGCTCGATCCTGAAATCAACGCCGGGCGTTTTGCGGCAAAAACCGTGGTCGGCGCCCCTTTCCAGGTTTCGGCAGATCTTTTCGGCGAAGGTCACGACGTCGTCGCCGCCGCCGTTCTCACATGGGCGGACGGCGAAAAGGCAGAGACGGAAACCCCGATGCAGCATGTCGTCAATGATCGCTGGACGGCCGAAGTGGTTTTCCCGGAAAACCGCGGTTACCGATACACCATCATCGCATGGAACGATCTGTTCGGCTCGTGGTCCCGCGACACCCGCAAGAAACGCGATGCGGGCCAGCCTGTCGATGTCGAACTGCAAGAGGCGCGCCTGCTCATCGACCGGTGCAAGCCGAATGCGCAGGACAAGGCGTCGTGGAAATCCCTGCGAAACGAGGTCAGGAAATCCGACGATCCCATTTCGCTGCTGCTGTCCTACCCCGCGCAGGAGCTACTGGCGCGCATCGGGCCGCGCGGCAATGTCACCCGCTACGAACTTGATCTGCCGGTCTGGGTTGATCGCGAACGCGCAGCGTTCAGTGCCTGGTACGAACTGTTTCCACGCTCTGCGGGGGCACCGGGCACCCACGGAACACTGCGCGATGTGACCGGGCGGTTGGATTATGTCCGCGATCTTGGCTTCGATGTGCTGTATTTTCCGCCCATCCACCCGATTGGCAAGACCAACCGCAAAGGGCGCAACAACGCCTTGGAAGCTGGGCCCGACGAAGTCGGCAGCCCCTATGCCATCGGCTCGGACGCGGGGGGCAACCTGTCGGTGCATCCCGATCTCGGCACGCTCAAGGATTTCGACGCGCTGGTGGCGGCGGCGCGCGACAAGGGTCTGGAAATCGCAATGGATATCGCGCTTAACGCCTCGCCCGATCATCCCTGGATCGACGAACACCCGGACTGGTTCGAACGCCGCCCGGACGGCACGATAAAATACGCCGAGAACCCACCCAAGAAATACGAGGACATCGTCAATTTTCGATATTATCTCGACGATGGCAAGGCGAACGCCCCGTTCTGGCATGCGATTCGTGACATGTTCCTGCACTGGATCGACCACGGCGTACTGTGCTTCCGCGTCGACAACCCTCACACCAAACCCTATCCGTTCTGGGAATGGATCATTGCAGAGATCCGCCGTGACCACCCCGGCGCGATCTTCCTGTCAGAGGCGTTCACCCGGCCCAAGGTTATGAAACGCCTGGCCAAGATCGGCTTCAATCAGAGCTATTCATACTTTACCTGGCGCAACACCAAGGCGGAATTCACCGATTATCTGACGGAACTGACGACAGAGGACTGCCGTCACACCATGCGTCCGAACTTTTTCACCAACACGCCAGACATCAACCCGATCTTCACCCAGACCAGCGGGCGCGCCGGGTTCCGCAGCCGCGCAGTGCTGGCGGGCACCCTGACCGGCAACTGGGGTCTCTATTCGGGGTTCGAGTTGTGCGAGGCTGCGGCGTTGCCGGGCCGAGAGGAATATCTCGACAGCGAGAAATACGAACTGCGCCATCGTGACTGGGACGCACCGGGTCACATCAAAGACGATGTCCGGCTGATCAACCGGATCCGCAACGACGAACCTGCGATGCGGATCGCGACCAACCTCGAATTCTTCCAAGCCTATCACGACGAGGTGCTGTATTACGGCCGGATGGACTTTGCACAGAACAGCTTTGTTCTGTTCCACGTGCTGAACGACCCACGACAGGGCGCGGACTTTACCTTTGAATTGCCGCTGTGGCGGTTCGGGCTGGCGGATGACGGTGCCCTTGGGGTACAGGATCTGATCAACGGCAATCATTTCACCTGGCAGGGAAAATACCATACAATGTCGCTCGATCCCGAAATCCGTCCCTATGCCGTCTGGAAAATCTCGCCACCGAACATGGTGTCCTGATGATGGACGGACAGGACGTCGTACAGTCGGCAGTCATTCAGAAGGTGGATTGGTACAAGGACGCGTTGATCTATCAGCTTCACGTAAAGTCGTTCCAGGATTCCAACGACGACGGCATCGGCGATTTCGCCGGTCTGATGAGTCGGCTGGACCACATCCAGGAACTCGGCGCCACCGCTGTCTGGCTGCTGCCGTTCTATCCATCGCCGTTGCGCGACGACGGCTATGACATCGCCGAATTCAAGGCGGTCAATCCGCAATACGGCACGTTGGAGGACTTCCAGGCTTTCGTGGACGAGGCGCATCGCCGCGGTCTCAAGGTGATCACCGAACTGGTGATCAACCACACCTCGGACCAGCATGAATGGTTCCAGCGCGCCCGCCACGCCCCCAAGGGCAGTCCGGAGCGGGACTATTACGTCTGGTCCGACGATGACGCGAAATGGATGGACAAGACGCGGGTGATCTTCAACGACACCCACTCATCGAACTGGTCGTGGGATCCGGTGGCCGAACAGTTCTACTGGCACCGCTTTTTTTCGCACCAGCCAGACCTCAACTTCGACAATCCCGACGTGCTGGCAGAGGTTCTCGATGTGATGCACTTCTGGCTCGACATGGGGGTGGACGGCCTGCGGCTCGACGCCATTCCCTATCTTGTCGAACGCGACGGCACCAACAACGAGAACCTGCCCGAAACCCACGATGTGCTCAAGGCGATCCGCGCCGATCTGGACCGGCACTATGAGGGCCGGATGCTGCTTGCCGAAGCCAACCAGTGGCCAGAGGACACCCGCCCCTATTTCGGCGAAGGCGACGAATGTCACATGGGGTTCCACTTTCCGCTGATGCCCCGGATGTTCATGGCCGTGGCCCAGGAAGATCGCCACGCGATCACCGACATCATCCGCCAGACGCCGGAAATCCCGGAAGACTGCCAATGGGCGATCTTCCTGCGCAACCACGATGAACTGACGCTGGAAATGGTCACCGACCGGGAACGCGACTACCTCTGGGACACATACGCCGCCGACAAACGCTCGCGGATCAACATGGGCATCCGCCGTCGCCTTGCCCCGCTGCTGGAAAACGACCGCCGCAAGATCGAGCTGATGAATGCAATGTTGCTGGCGATGCCGGGCACGCCGGTGATCTACTACGGCGACGAAATCGGCATGGGCGACAACTACTACCTCGGCGACCGCGACGGCGTGCGCACCCCGATGCAATGGTCGTCTGACCGCAACGCCGGATTTTCGCGCGCCCAGCCCCAGCAGCTGTTCCTGCCAACGATCCAGGATCCGGTCTACGGTTTTCAGGCGGTGAACGTGGAGGCCCAGCGCCCCGCCCCAGCGTCGCCGCTGAACTGGATGCGCCGGATGATCGCCGTGCGCAAACGCCACCCGGTGTTCGGGCGCGGCGAAATCTCGCTGCTCTATCCCGGCAACCGCAAGGTGTTGGCTTTCACCCGGTCCGACGGCGATGAAACCGTTTTGTTCGTCGGCAACATGTCGCGCCAGGCCCAAGCGGCAGAAATCAGCCTTCCCGCCTTCCGCGGCCGCGTCCCGGTGGAAATGATTGGCGCCAACGCGTTTCCGCCCATCGGCGACCAGCCCTACATGCTGACCCTGCCGGCCTACGGCTTTTACTGGTTCGTCCTCGAGGATGAAAGCCACACGCCGTCCTGGCACGTGCCCGCCGCGCAGATGCTGCCGGACTTCCTGACCCTCACCACCCGCGACGGCCGCGTCGATACCGCATTGGACGACCGGGGCGCTGTCGGTTTCGTCAGCGGCTCGCTGGCGGACTATCTGGCCCTGCAACGCTGGTACGCCGGCACCGACGGTGACAAGAGCGGCAATGACAAGAGCGGCAACCGCAAGGGCACCGTCGCGCTGGACCGGATCGGCGATCTCGATGACGGCCATCACGGATTGTGCATTGCAGAACTGGCCGACGACCACGGCACGGAACGCTATTTCCTGCCGCTGTCCATCGACTGGGAAACCGGATCGCCCCTGTCGGCCACGCTGGCCCGGGTCCGGCGCACCAACCGTGTCGGCGCACTTGTCGACAGCGCGGTGAACGAAAGCTTCGCACGCGCCATGCTGGATGCCATCAAGGGCGAAACCATTCTCGACGGACCGGCGGGCAGGGTTGTCTTTACCAGCTCCGCGAGGCTCGGGGAGATCGAAGATGATCCCACGCCTCGCCTTCTCAGCGGCGAACAAAGCAACAGTTCCATCGCCTTCGCCGACCGGCTGATCCTCAAACTCTACCGTCGGCTGCGCACCGGCTTGCAGCCAGAGGTTGAAATCACCCGCTTCCTGACCGAAGAGACCGATTTCGATGCCGTGCCCGCCCTTCTCGGCACCGTCGATCTGATTGGGTCGGATGGCGAAATCACGACCCTGGCCACCCTGTCGCGCTACGTCCCGAATCAGGGCGACGCCTGGACATATGTGCTCGACATGCTGGAGCGCGCCGTCGAACGCCAGGACATGACTGCCGATGACGCCCCCATGGACTCCATCGTCAGCCCCATTGACGTGGGTGAGGTTCTGGGCCGCCGCGTCGGCCAAATGCATCTGGCACTGGCCAGCGGAAGTCCGGGCTCGCCGTTCGCCCAGGACCCGATGACGCCGCAGGCCGTCACCGATCTGGTCGACACCACCCGCGCAGAAGTGTCGCGCAGCCTCGATCTGCTGCAGACCCGCATTTCGACCCTTGACGACACCACCGCTGATCTCGCCAGAACGCTGCTCGACCGGCGCGATGCACTGATGGACCGGCTGGCCGCATCGGCGGACATGACCCCTTCGGGCGGCCAATGCCGGATACACGGCGATCTGCATCTCGGGCAGGTGCTGATCGTGCAAAACGACATGGCGATCATTGATTTCGAAGGTGAACCTACCCGCTCGCTGGCCGAGCGCACAGCAAAGACCTCGCCGCTGCGCGATGTGGCCGGGCTGATCCGGTCTTTCGACTATGCGCTGCACACCATCCTGCGACGCCGGGTGGATCTTGGTCATGAAACGGACGATGTCACCGTCTGGCGCGCCTCGACGCAGGACGCGTTCCTCAATGCCTACCGCAGCGCGCTGGCCGGATCGGCACTGCACCCGTCGGACTCTGCATTCGAATCGGCCCTTCTGGATCTGTTCGTGATCCAGAAGGCTGCCTATGAAATCGACTACGAACTGGCGATGCGGCCTACATGGACTGAAATCCCGATCCGGGGACTTCTGGACGTGCTGAACGCCTGAAAGGGGTCAATCACAACGGCGCGCACTGCGCCCCCGTCCCGCCGCGCGGTGGCGCAGTGGAGTGTGGTGCCGAATGACTGCGTGCAGATAATGTATAGTGATATACCGCGAAACACCAGAGTCCCATCTTGTCAGTTAGATATCGCCATCACTTTGTTCCACGGCAATTCTGGCGGGTCAAACGCGAGGATGGCGGCGCGCAATGGGTTCTGCGGGTCACGGCACACGGCAGGCGGCGGGAAACGGTTCGGGGGGCCTATCCCGATGTTTCTCTGAAAGAGATGGCTCGGGAAAACTGAACAGCCGGGATAAGTGGATTTTCCGCGCAACAGCAGCATGATGCTGCCAGCGAGGAGATGACCATGACGAGACGACCGCGCCGGAATCACAGCCCGGCTTTCAAGGCGAAAGTAGCTGT
>JBGTLJ010000147.1:0-4828 GCA_041744175.1 Oceaniglobus sp.
GTCAGGGGGGTGACGATGGCGGCGGGGGCGGCGGGGGCGGACATGGGCGGCCTTTCGTTGCGCAAGCGTCAGATAGCGTGACAAGGGCAGGCAGAAAAGGGGGCGGGCGATATCGGGCGCTGTGCATGGCGGCAAAACAGCCTATCATCAGGTTCGTCACGTCATTGCGAAAGCAGACCATGCCCGGCGAAGCCATCATCACGGCCAGAAATATCGACAAGTTCTTCGGCGAATTCAAGGCGCTGGACGACGTAAGCCTGACCGTTCGCCGGGGCGAGCGGGTGGTGGTGTGCGGCCCGTCAGGATCCGGCAAATCGACGTTGATCCGGTGTTTCAACGGGCTTGAAAGCCACGATGGCGGGCATCTGACGGTCGAGGGCCAGGAGCTTTATGCCGGTTCGCCGGAAATTCGGGCACTGCGCCAGCACGTCGGCATGGTCTTTCAGCAGTTCAACCTGTTTCCCCATCTCAGCGTTCTGGAAAACCTGACCATCGGGCCAATGAAGGTGCGCAAGCTGTCACGGGCAGAGGCCGAGGCGACGGCGCGAAAATACCTTGAACGGGTGCACATCCCCGAACAGGCGGACAAGAAGCCTGCGCAGCTTTCAGGCGGCCAGCAGCAGCGGGTGGCGATCGCGCGGTCGCTGTGCATGGAGCCGCGGGTGATGCTGTTCGACGAACCGACCAGCGCGCTCGACCCCGAGATGATCGGCGAGGTTCTGGACGTGATGGTGGAGCTTGCGGGCACCGGCATGACCATGGTGGTGGTCACCCACGAGATGGGGTTCGCGCGAAAGGTGGCCGACACCATGGTGTTCATGGAACAGGGGCGGATCGTCGAGACGTCGCCCCCCGACGTGTTCTTCACCAACCCGAAAAGCGCGCGCGCACGGCTGTTCCTAGACCAGATCCTGGAGCATTAGGCACGTGACGCCCCGATCCACGACGACATCCCGCCCGATTGCGGGACCCGGCCCGGCGGCGACGCCCCGCCCGATGACCCTGCAGAACTGGCTGGACGCCCGCCCCGTGGCGATCGCTCTGTATCTTGCGATCATGGCGGCGATCTGCTGGTCGTCCTATGTGGGCGCGCAGCGGATGGGCTATAACTGGCAGTGGTACCAAGTGCCCGATTACCTGTTCACGATCACCGACGACAGGTTCCGCTGGGGCGAGATCGCGGTGGGGCTTGTGGCCACGGTGGGCCTTTCGCTGGCATCCTTTGCGCTGGCCATGGCGCTTGGCCTGCTTGTGGCGATGCTGCGTCTGTCGGGGCTGGTGGTGGGCACGGCGGTGGCGGTCGGCTATCTGGAACTGATCCGCAACATCCCGCTGCTGGTGCTGCTCTATCTGTTCTATTACGTGCTGGGCCCGATCTTCGCGCTGGACCGCTGGGCCGCGGCGGTCCTGACCCTGGGGGTGTTCCACGCCGCGCTGATATCCGAAATCTTCCGCGCCGGGATCAATGCGGTCGCGCAGGGCCAGTGGGAAGCGGCGGCCAGCATCGGGATGAGCCGCGCGCAGGCCTATCGCTGGATCGTGCTGCCGCAATCCATCCGCTTCATGCTGCCGCCGCTGACCGGGGAATTCATCGCGCTGATCAAGTCCAGCGCCATCGTCAGCGTCATTGCCGTGGCCGAACTGACCACCGTGGGGCGCAACATCATTTCGGACACGTTCATGTCGTTCGAGATATGGTTCACCGTCGCCGCCGTCTATCTCGGCCTGACGCTGATCCTGTCCGTCGCTGTATCACGACTGGAAAAACGCTATGCCGTCGATCACTGAGCAACCAACAGGGGGACCCCCATCATGCTGAACCGCCGAACACTTGGACTGGCCTTCGCGGCGCTGGCCGCAAGCGGGCTTTCCGCCCACGCACAATCCGCGACGCAATCACTGAGCAGCGAATCCGTCATCGAGACGATCAAGGAAGAGGGCGTGATCCGCATCGGCCTGTCGCTGTTCACGCCGTGGTCGATGCGCGACATCAACGGCGAACTGATCGGGTTCGAACTGGACGTGGGACGCGCGCTTGCCGAGGACATGGGCGTCGATGTGGAATTCGTGCCCACGGCCTGGGACGGGATCATCCCGGCGCTGGTGTCCGGCAATTTCGACGTGATCATATCGGGCATGTCGGTGACCCCCGCGCGCAATCTGACGGTAAATTTCTCCACGCCCTATGCCTATTCCGGCGTCACCATCCTGGCCAACACGGCGATGACCGAAGGCTTCACGCTGGAGGATTACAATTCGCCCGACGTGACGTTCGCGGCACGCCGCGGCGCCACCCCCGCCACGGTGATCGCGACGATGTTTCCCGAGGCGAACCTGCTGCTGTTCGACGAGGACGGCGCCAGCACGCAAGAGGTACTTAACGGCAATGCCCATGCCACGATGGCATCCGAGCCGACCCCGAGCAGCGAGGCGCGGCGCTATCCCGACACGCTGTCGGTGCCATTTTCCCAGACGTTCCTGGCCACCGGCGAGGCGTTCGCGCTGCGCAAGGGCGACCCCGACGCGCTGAACTTCTTCAACAACTGGATCGCGATCCGCACCGCGACGGGCTGGCTGAAGGAACGCAACGACTATTGGTTCAAGGGCGACGACTGGTCCGATCAGGTCAGCCAGTAGGGCGGCGACGGCTTGTCCCTGCTGCGCCGGCTCCGATGGCCCGATTTCCTGATCCTCGCCGTGCTGGCGGGGATCTTCGGCTATGTCGCGCTGACAATACAGGGCAAGCTGAACTATGACTGGCGGTGGGAGCTGATCCCGGACTACGTCCTGCGCTACCGCGCCGACGAGGACCGCTGGTTCGCCAACCTGCTGTTGCAGGGGCTGGTGGCGACAGTGCGCATCAGCCTCTACGCGTCGGTGCTGGCGCTGATCCTCGGCACCCTGCTGGGGATCGCGCGGACGGCCGAGAACCTGACGGTGCGGATGCTGGCGCGCACGTATCTCGAATTGCTGCGCAACATCCCGCCCGTGGTGATCGTGTTCATCTTCTATTTCTTCCTGTCCCAGCAGCTGATCGACGCGCTGGACCTGAACCGCTGGTCGCGCGACATCGCGCGCGGCGACTCTGCGGCGGTGTGGGAGTTCTTTTTCGGAGAGATGCGGCGGTTTCCGTCACTGGTGGCCGGGGTGATCGTGCTGGCCCTGTTCGAGAGCGCCTTCGTGGGCGAGATCGTGCGCGCGGGCATCCAGTCTGTCCCGAAGGGCCAGCGCGAGGCGGCACGCTCCATCGGCATGGGCCGGGTGCAGGAACTGCGCTACATCGTGTTGCCTCAGGCGTTCCGCAAGATCGTGCCGCCGATGGCGAACCAGTTCATCACGCTGATCAAGGACAGCTCCATCATCTCGTTGATTTCGGTGCAGGAACTGACCTACAAGACCGTGGAACTGGTGGCGTCCACCCGGTTGATCTTCGAAGCTTGGATCACTACGGCGGCATTTTACTTCGTCATCTGTTTCAGCCTGTCTATGCTGTTTCGACGGTTCGAAAAGCAGGGGTGATGGGCATGTTCATGCGCAATGCGTGGTATGTGGCGGGGTGGAGCGACGGGTTCGACCGCAGCCTGCGTGCCGAAACGGTGCTGGGCGAACGGATCGTGGTCTATCGCCGCGCCGATGGATCGCCCGTCGCGCTGGAGGATGCCTGTCCGCACCGCAAGCTGCCGCTGTCCATGGGCGCACTTGTGGGCGATGCGGTGCAGTGCGGATACCACGGGCTGACCTTCGATGGCGGTGGCGCTTGCGTCGCCGCGCCGACGCAGCCCGGGTCGATCCCGCGGCGGGCGGTGGTTCACAGCTATCCGGTGGCGGACCGCTATCGGCTGTTGTGGATCTGGATGGGCGATCCGGCGCTGGCCGATCCCGTCGACATATTTCCCATCGAGAATTACGGCGATCTGGGCTGGGGCTGCACGGATGGCGGGGTTCTGGACATCGCGTGCAACTATCTCTGGGTCTGCGACAACCTGCTGGACCCGAGCCATGTGGCCTGGGTGCATGTGACGTCGTTCGCGGGCGCGGGCACCGACAACGCGCCGCTGGACGTGGAGCGGTCGGCGGACGGGGTGATCGTGTCACGCTGGATCCATGGCGGGGCGCCGTCGCCCTATTACGCCGATCTGGTGCGCTTCGAGGGGCCGTGCGACCGGTTGCAGCATTACGAGATGCGGCTGCCCGGGATCGCGCTGAACAAATCCGTCTACACGCCTGCGGGCACGGGGGGGCGCGGCGCGCCGCCGGTGGCGGAGACATACGTGAACATCTCGTACAATTTCATGACGCCGATCAATGAGAACCGGACGCGGTATTTCTGGTTCCAGCACCGCAACACCGATCCGGATGATGCCGCGATTTCTGAAAGGATGAATGCCGGGGCAAGGATGGCGTTCGAGGAGGACCGCGTGGTTCTGGAACAGGTGCATCACGGGATGAAGGCGCCGCGCAGGCCCGCCATCGACCTTGGGCTCGACGCCGGGGCCAAGGCGTTTCGCCTGCTGGTGGAGCGGGCGGTGACGGCCGAGGCATGAGGTGTTTTTACGCGCCCGAGACCGCCGCGCATGACCCGAGGTTCTTTCTGCTGCGCGGACAGGTGGCGCTGAACGAGGAACGGCCGAGGCGCGCGGAGCTTCTGCTGGCCGGGCTCGCCGAGGCGGGTCTGGGGACCGAGGTGCCGGACACTTATCCTGACGATGCCCTGGGTACGGTGCATACTGACCGCTATCTGGAATTCCTGTCCTCCGCCCATTCCGAATGGTCGAGGCTGCCCATCGCCGGGCCAGAGGTGGTGGCGAACCTGCATCCCGCCGGGCCG
>JBGTLJ010000148.1:0-7440 GCA_041744175.1 Oceaniglobus sp.
CGGCGGCCGTGACCAGCGCCCGGGCATGGCCGGCGGTCAGACGGCCGGCAGACAGCATGTCCTGTACCTCCTGCGGGAGGGTGAGCAGCCGCAGGAGGTTGGCAATATGGCTGCGGCTCTTGCCCAGCGCCCGCGACAACTGTTCCTGGGTGCGGCCGAACCTGTCCATCAGTTGGCGATAGCCGGCGGCCTCGTCGATCGGGCTGAGATCGGTGCGCTGGATGTTCTCGATGATTGCGATCTCCAGCACCTCGGTATCGTCGAGCGCGCGGATGATCGCCGGCACCTCGTGCAGCTGCGCAATCTGCGCCGCCCGCCAGCGACGTTCACCGGCAACGATCTCGTACTGCGCATCGGCCGACGCCTTGCGGCGCAGGATGAGCGGCTGGATGATGCCCTTTTCGCCAATGGACGCGGCAAGTTCCTTCAACGCGTCCTCACCAAAAGTGCGACGCGGCTGATCGGGGTTCGGAACGATCTGGTCGATCGGCACCACGAGGGCCTCGTGACGGTCCTCGGCGCCCTGCGACCGCACGTCGGCCATCAATGCCGACAGGCCCCGGCCCAGCCCCCTCCGGTCGCTGCGTTTGTCGCTTCTGTCGGTCATGGGGCGGCCTCCGCGCCGGTTCTGTTCAGGATTTCCAGGGTCAGCATCCGATAGGCCGCGCTGCCCTTCGATGTGGGGTCGTAGACGGTAACGGGTTGCGCGTAGGAGGGCGCCTCGCTGATGCGGACGTTGCGTGGAATGACGGTGTCGAACACCAGATCCCCCAGCGTGTCCCTTGCATCCTTCAGCACCTGCTGAGCCAGTCGATTGCGCCCGTCGAACATGGTCATGACGATGCCTTCGATGCGCAGATCGCGGTTCGCCTCCTTGCGCACCTCCCGCACCGTCATCAACAGTTGCGACAGCCCTTCCAGCGCGAAGAACTCGCTTTGCAAAGGCACAAGGATGGCATTCGCGGCGATCAGCGCGTTCAGTGTCAGCAGGCTGAGTGACGGCGGACAATCGATGATGACGTAATCCAGCCCCAGGGCCTGTACGTCAGGCGCTCGCAATGCATCCCGCAACAGCAACGTTCGGCGTTCGGACGCGTGGATATCTATGTCGCCGGAACTCAGATCCGACGTCGCCGGTACAATCGTCAGGCCGTCTACGGACGTCGACAGGCAGGCGTCCTGCACCGTGACGTCGCCGAACAAAAGGTCATAGGTTGATATTTTGCGCGCTTCGGCTTCTATACCAAGGCCGGTAGACGCGTTGCCCTGCGGATCGAGGTCGACGATCAGGACCTTCCTGCCCGCCTCCGCCATCGCCGCGGCAACATTGATGCTGGTTGTGGTCTTTCCAACGCCGCCCTTCTGGTTTGCGACGGCGATGATGCGGGTGGCCGGCCTATCAGGCACAACGACGCCTTACGTCGGTAACGCGCACGACGTTTCCGCCAAGATGGGCGGCAAGCGGAAAGATTTCGACGTTGAAGGACCAGTCGGCTCGTGCCTGTACCACCTCCTCAGCAACAGCGCGGCCCTTGAGGAACAGCGAGACCGCTTGTGCTGCTCCATGACGGAGGGCGTAGGACAGTAACGTCGACAGGGGCGCGAGGGCGCGAGCAGAAAGAAAGTCGGCATGAAGCGGCGGCACGTCTTCGATCCGTGCGTTATGGACAGTCAATTTCAAACCGATCTCCCGCGCGGCGGTGGCCAGGAAGGCACACTTTCGGGCGTCGCTTTCGATGAGATGAACGTCCGTCATTGCGTTCCGGTCGGCCCGCAAGATGGCGACGACAAGTCCCGGAAATCCGCCGCCTGAGCCCAGGTCGACGTAGCGGCAGCCGGATGCCGGCAGAAATCGAGCGAGCTCGGCTGAATTCGCGATATGTCGGTCGTCAATCTTCGGAATGTCACCGCGCGCTATGAGGTTGATATGGGGGTTCCATTTCGAGACGAGCCGCTTGAGGGCGTCTATACGCTCCGATGTTTCACGTGAAACATTCAGGCCAGCCACCGTTGTCACGGACTTCCCGCGCTGGTTGCGGGCGCTTGGCGCCTCAACGCTGCCGCGAGAACCAGCAGCGCTGCCGGGGTGACGCCTTCGATGCGGCTGGCGTGATGCAGGGTCGCCGGACGAGTGCGATGAAGCCGCTCCGCGATCTCGAAGGAAAGGCCGTTCAGCTTCCGGTAGTCCATATCCTCAGGCAACTTTCGCCGGATGTCGCGCTGGACCCGCTCGATCGAATCGCTCTGGCGCTTCAGGTAGACCGAGTATGTCGCGTCTCGCTTCAGTTGTCGGCCAATCTCGGGGTCGATACTGGAGAGTTCGGGAAACATCAGTGTCAGATCCTCGAAGCTCACCGCGGGAAACGTCAGCAGTTCCGAAGCGGTACGATCGCCGGCGCCTTGTGCTGACGGGAGGCCGGCGTTGACGATTTCACGATGAGCAACTCGGCGCGCGGCGAGCAGGTCGGACCCGTCGCACAGCCTCTCCACCTTCGTTTCGAACCCCCGGCGTTGATCGGCGCCGACGCAGCCGGCCGCTATCCCCTTCGGGGTCAACCTTTGGTCGGCGTTATCGGCGCGAAGGGACAGGCGATACTCCGCCCTGGATGTGAACATTCGGTAGGGTTCGGTAACGCCGCATGTGATAAGATCGTCGATCAGCACGCCGATATAGCTGTCGGCACGGCTGAACGGTGCCACGTCGCGGACCAGCGCGGCGGCGGCGGCGAACAGGCCCGCCGCAAGGCCCTGGGCGGCGGCTTCCTCATAACCCGTCGTGCCGTTGATCTGGCCGGCGAGGTAAAGTCCGCGCATTGTTAACAGGCTCAGCCGGTCGTCCAGCGCACGCGGATCGATGAAGTCATACTCTACCGCATACCCTGGTTGAACGATCTCCGCCGCCTGCAACCCATTGATGGTTCGGATGTATTCCGCCTGAACGTTAACAGGCAGCGACGTCGATATGCCGTTCGGGTACACGACATCGGTTTCGAGCCCCTCCGGTTCGAGAAATATCTGATGCGATGGACGATCGGCGAACCGGGTCACCTTGTCTTCGATTGATGGGCAGTAGCGAGGCCCGACCCCGGTGACTGCGCCGCCGTACATTGCAGACAGGCGAAGGTTCCGCCGCACCACGTCGTGGGTGTCTTCGTTGGTATGGGTTATCCCGCAATTCACCTGCCGCGCCTGAACCGCCTTGGTGGCAAAAGACAGAAACACGGGATCGGCGTCACCGGGCTGCGTGTCCAGCCGATCCCAATCGATGGTCCGACCGTCCAATCGCGGCGGCGTCCCGGTCTTGAGGCGACCGGTGGGCAGACCCAATTCCCGGATACGATCGGCCAAACGGTTCGACGCACGCTCGCCGACACGTCCGCCGTCGACGACGGAGTGACCCACGTGCAAAGTGCCGCGAAGAAAGGTGCCGGCCGTCAGGATCACCGCGCCGGCGTGCACCGTGTCGCCAGAGCGGAGCTTGACGCCAGCGACGGAATCTCCGGTAACCAGGAAGTCGTCAACGGTCGCCTCGATGATCTCAAGGCCGGGTAGCGCGGCAAGGCCACCCTGTATCGCCGACTGGAACAGGGCACGATCAGCCTGAACGCGCGGGCCCTGAACGGCGGGGCCTTTACGTCGGTTCAGCAGGCGGTACTGGATTCCCGCTCGGTCTCCCGCCCGCGCGATCAGCCCGCCGAGGGCGTCCACCTCCCTGACAAGATGGCCCTTGCCTATCCCTCCGATAGCCGGGTTGCAGGACATCGCGCCGATAGTGTCCTTGGACATCGTGACCAGGCACACCGATGCCCCCATGCGTGCGGCCACAGCCGCCGCCTCGGTCCCGGCATGTCCGCCGCCGACGACCAGGACATCGTAGCGCTTATGTTTCACGTGAAACACTCACTTCCCAAGGCAGAACGATCGGAATACCTCGTCGAGCACGTCTTCAACGCCGACTTTCCCGACGAGGATATCTAACCCCAGAACAGCCTGACGAACAAGGTCGGCAGCGATGTCGATCCGCGCCTCGCCCTGCGCAAGCTCATCCAAGGCGGCCGCCAGGTCTGCGACCGCCGAGGTCATCGCCTGCACGTGCCGCGGCCGATTGATAAGGCTGTCGCTGCCTGAATTGCCGCGCAACTTCTCGGCGACACGCGCCAGCATGGCATCGACTCCGGCGCCAGTGAGGCCCGATATGCCGCCACTGGCGTCGTCGGCGTCGTCGACCTTGGCCATATAGACCAGGTCCTGTTCCCCCATAGGAAGGGGGTGCGGCTGCCCGGCACGCTCCGCCAGCAGCAAACGCAGGTCGGCCAGTGCGGCCCGCTTAAGCGCCCGCTGCACGCCGATAACCTCAATGGCGTCTTCGGCATCATGCAAACCGGCCGTATCCAGAAAGGTGACCGGCAGGCCGCCAACATCGGTCCGGACTTCGATAACGTCCCGCGTCGTTCCCGCAATCGGCGACGTGATCGCTGCCTCGCGCCGCGCTATCCTGTTCAAAAGGGTGGACTTGCCACTGTTCGGCGCGCCGACGATGGCCACCTCGTATCCGGTCCTCAGCCGCGCTGACATCGCATATCCGCCGATCTCGCAACGCAATTCCGCCAGTACCCCGGCAACGAGCCGCGCGGCCCCGTCCATGACGTCGCCCGGAATATCTTCGTCGGAAAAATCCATCGCCGCCGCCATCAGCGCGGAACACCGTATCAGATCGCGGCGCCAGCCGGACACCCTCCCAGCCAGTTCGCCGGACAGCACCCGCACGGATTGCCGCAGCTGCGCCTCTGTCTCGGCGTCGATCAGGTCCGCCAGCGCTTCGACCTGCGTCAGGTCAAGGCGGCCACTGTCCAGCGCTCGTCGCGTGAACTCGCCAGGCTCGGCCAGCCGCAGATCCGGCATCGTGCCCAGTGCATCCAGCAACATATGCAGGACCGCCACGCTGCCGTGCACATGAAATTCGACCAGATCGTCGCCGGTAAAGCTGGCGCCGGCGGGGAAGTACACGACCAGCCCACGGTCGAAGACCATTCCGCCAGCGGTGATACCGCGCAGCACCATCTGGCGGGGTGGGCCAAGCGGTCCACAAAGCCGCTCCGCCGCCGCCACCGCCAAAGGGCCGGACAGCCTGACCACTGCGATACCGGCGCGCCCGGCGGCGGTCGCCTGCGCAAAGATCGTCTGCATCGGCCGTGCGGTCAGGTGTTCATCGACTCGAAGAATTCGGCGTTGCCCTTCGTCTGCTTCAGCTTCGACAGCAGGAATTCGATGGCGTCCGTGGTGCCCATCGGGTTCAGGATACGCCGCAGCACGAAGGTTTTCTGCAGGTCGGTCTTGTCGACCAGCAGCTCTTCCTTGCGCGTCCCCGACTTCAGAATGTCCATTGCCGGATAGACCCGCTTGTCGGCAACCTTCCTGTCCAGGACGATCTCCGAATTGCCCGTGCCCTTGAACTCTTCGAAGATCACCTCGTCCATGCGGCTGCCGGTGTCGATCAGTGCCGTGGCGATGATCGTCAGCGAACCGCCCTCCTCGATATTGCGCGCCGCTCCGAAGAACCGTTTCGGCCGCTGCAGGGCGTTGGCGTCCACACCGCCAGTCAGCACCTTGCCGGAGGATGGAACAACCGTATTGAAAGCCCTACCAAGCCTTGTGATCGAATCCAGCAGAATCACTACATCTCGTTTATGCTCGACCAGTCGTTTGGCTTTTTCGATCACCATCTCGCTCACCGCCACATGCCGCGTCGCGGGTTCGTCGAAGGTCGACGAGACGACCTCGCCCTTCACCGACCGCTGCATGTCGGTCACCTCTTCCGGCCGCTCGTCGATCAGCAGCACGATCAGATAGCATTCGGGATGGTTCTGCTCGATCGACGCCGCGATGTTCTGCAACAGCACCGTCTTGCCGGTGCGGGGCGGCGCCACGATCAGGCCGCGCTGGCCCTTGCCGATTGGCGCCACCAGATCGATGATCCGCGCCGATCGGTCCTTCACCGTCGGATCGGCGAGTTCCATCGTCAGCCGCTCGTCCGGATACAGCGGCGTCAGATTGTCGAAGGCGACCTTGTGCTTGTTGCGCTCGGGGTCCTCGAAATTGATCCGCTCCACTTCGGTCAGGGCGAAATAGCGCTCGTTCTCGTCGGGGCCACGGATCACCCCCTCGACCGTATCGCCGGTCCGCAGCGAATGCTGGCGGATCATGTCTGGCGATACATAGATGTCGTCGGGCCCCGGCAGGTAATTCGCTTCGGGGCTGCGCAGGAAACCGAAACCGTCCTGAAGCACCTCCAGCACGCCGTCGCCGCCGATGATCCAGTCCTCCTCCGACCGCTCCTTCAGGATCGAGAACATCATCTCGCCCTTGCGCATCGTCGACGCGTTCTCGATCTCCAGTTCCTCGGCCAGCGGCAGCAGATCCTTCGGACTGCGCTTCTTCAGGTCGGCGAGGTTCAGGCGGTCTTGCTTCATGTCTAGCGTCATGAGGTATCCTTGGCGGGCCAGCGGAAGGCTGCGGGGGATGGCTTTGGGGAATGCGATGGCCGGACGACCGTCGGATGCAGCTAGACATGCGTGGATTGAAAGTCAATCGCGGCTAGAGGGGCCAGCCGCCGAAGGGTCGCGCGATGACCGAAACCACGATGACGATCAGCAGCAGCGTCGGCACTTCGTTCATCTTGCGGTAGTAGCCGCCGCTGCGGCGCGGTGCTGCACCGGCAAGGTCGCGCCTCTGCCCGACGCACCACATGTGGAACCACGTCAGCGCCAGCACCGCGGCGGCCTTGGTCCAGGGCCAGACCAGACCCCAGTCCACCACCCCCGGCGTCCACACCAACACCAGCCCGAACAGCCAGGTGGCGATCATAGCCGGGGTCATGATCGCCTGTAGCAGCCGGCGCTCCATCGTCGCGAACAGGTCTGCCGTACCGGCCGCCGCTTGCTCGACATGGTAGACGAATAGCCGCGGCAGATAGAACAGCCCCGCCATCCACGCAACCATGGCGATCACGTGCAGCGATTTCACCCACGGATAGAGTGCAAGCAGAAGGTCCGGCATGGGCGCACTAACTACAGATGAATAGAGAAAGAAAAGGATGATTTGGACAGTAGGACAGTGGATAACCTGTATCCCGACGCTCGTGAAAGCGCCGTGGGACATATGCACCGTCGTGTCCACAGGGATAAATTAAGTTAATCATAATAGTAACTTGAGGCGATCTTCGTTGCAGTGTCGGCCGGACACATACAGTGAACAGCCAAGGCGGTGCCGGTATTGACCCGCGACGCTCCCGCACATCCTACACGCGGATGGTTCGGGGAGGAGTGTTGACGGACGCGGCGACGCAGGCCGATCTGGCGGCGGCGGGGCTTCCGCCGCCCGGAACCGCCGGCGCCATACCGAACAACCCACAGGTCGTCATGCAGATTGTCCTTGCTTCCG
>JBGTLJ010000149.1:0-2895 GCA_041744175.1 Oceaniglobus sp.
ATGTGGATGCACCCTCCATCGGCTCCACCCGGGGCTGGAGCAAACTGTTCCTCAACCGCCAGCGCCGCCCGACGGGGCGCGACCCCAGCGAACGGATTCATCCAACCGTCGCCCCGTGACACCGTGCGCGCCGCGGGCAGGGCCACGGCGTACAGCCAAAAGGACCATGGCACAGCGCCACAAGGGCCACGGCCCGGAAAACCGCTTGGCGCCCCCCATACAAGGGCGGGCCACCCGCCGGCCACGACGCACCGCTTTCGTTGTTCCGCCGCGACACCCGCAAGGCACCGTTCGATCCAGAGGACAGGCCGGGCAGGCGGGCACCGAACAAAATATGTCGTGCGCCGCAGGCGCTCCTTCGGATCACCTCACCCCACTGGGATCACCCCGCCGGGACCGGCTCCGATGACATCACGGCTCAGCGTCGAGCGCCATGATCAGGCAGGTGGTCGATCCGGTCGCGTAGAGCCGCCTGTCCAAAGCCCCCCGGATCTCGCCGTGGGACACGCCGGTGGACCGGCCCGCGTGATCGACCCAGCCGGTTGCGAGGATTTCGCATTCGGCAGGAATTGCCTGCGTGATGTTGATCTTGTATTCCAGCGTCGTATAGATCGACCCCTTCGGCACCCGTGTCATCACCGCGCAGGCCATGCAGCTGTCCAGAAGGGTGCCGTACCAGCCGCCATGCACCCCGCCCACAGGGTTCATATGATCGAACCCCGGCGTGCCGCGAAACACCACCCGCCCGGGTTCAACAACCTCCACGCGGTAGTTCAGCAGCCGCCCGATCGGGGGTGCGGGCAGACGCCCGTCGCGCACCCCCTCCATGAACTCCAGCCCCGACATCGACAGCACGCTGGCGCGGTCGGGCAGCTGGTCGGCAGTGTCGGCAAAGAACATCGGCGCATCCCGTGTCAGGTCCGCGCATTGATGCCCGGCTCAGGCGACGTTCTCAAGCACCTGCTTCTGGCTCACGCCCAGGGCGTGGCACACGTCGCGCGTCAGATGCGGCTTGTTGAGGGTGTAGAAATGCAGGTCATTCACCCCCTCGGCCATAAGATCGCTGCACAGTTCGGTGCAGATTGCCGTCGCCAGCAGATCCTCGCGCCCGTCGCGCGTTGCCGCCGTGAACGCATCGTCGAGCCACTGGGGCACCCCGGTGCCGCAGCGCGCCGCGAATTTCTTCACTCCGGACCAGTTCTCGATCGGCAGGATGCCCGGCACGATGGGGGCATCGATCCCGGCGGCGGCACAATCGTCGCGGAACCGCAGGAACGTCTCGGCCTCGAAAAAGAACTGGGTGATCGCCGATCCGGCCCCCGCATCCACCTTGCGCTTCAGCCAGTCCACATCGCCGCCCGTCGCGCGCTGTTCGGGGTGCAGATCGGGATAGGCGCCGACGCGGATGTGGAACCCACCGATCTCCGCCAGCGCGCCGATCAGTTCGACCGAATCGGCGAACCCGTCGGTGTGGGGGCGGAACGCGCCGCTGCCCTTCGGCGGGTCGCCTCGCAACGCGACAATCTGGCTTACCCCGGTGGCCTTGTAGGCGCGGGCGATGTCCAGCGTCTCGTCGCGGGTCGCATCGACGCAGGTCAGGTGCGCCGCCACTTCCAGCCCATAGTTCTTCGTCAAAAGGCTTACCGCCTCGTGGGTCAGATCACGGGTGGTGCCGCCTGCGCCATAGGTCACCGACACGAAGGACGGATCCAATGGCGCCAGGGTCTGCACCGTGTCCCAGAGCCGGAACGACGCCTCGAGCGATTGCGGCGGAAAGAATTCGAAGGACACATTCGGGCTCTGCATGGCGATCATCCTGTCATCGGCGGTTGTCTCCTTGTGCCCGATTGGGCAAGATGAAGCCAATTCATAATTCTCATCAACTTCATGAGGTGTGCCATGCATATCGAGTTTCGCCACCTGCGCACGATCAAGGCGATCCACGATGCCGGCGGGGTCGCCCGGGCCGCCGACACTCTCAACATCACCCAAAGCGCGCTGTCCCATCAGGTCAAGGGGCTTGAGGATCAGGCCGGGGTGGAACTTTTCGTGCGCCGCTCCAAGCCGCTCAAGCTGTCGGCGGCGGGGATGAAGCTCTTGCGTCTGGCCGAACGCATCCTGCCGGAAATCGCCGCGACAGAGGACGAATTCGCCGGGCTGGTGTCGGGCAAGGCCGGGCGGCTGCACATCGCGATCGAATGCCACGCCTGTTTCGAGTGGCTGTTCCCGGTGCTGGAGAAATTCCGCCATGCCTGGCCCGATGTCGATGTCGACATTCGCCCGGGGCTGGCCTTCGGCGCGCTTCCGGCGCTGCAGAAGGAAACAGTGGATCTGGTGGTTTCCTCGGACCCCGAAAAGCTGTCCGGCGTCGATTTCACGCCGCTCTTCGATTACGAACCGGTGTTCGTCGCCGCGTCTGGCCATCCGCTGGCCAGCCGCGACTGCGTCGTCGCGGAGGATTTTCGCGACGAGACGCTGATCACCTACCCGGTGGACCGCTCGCGCCTTGATGTGTTCACCGAACTGCTGACCCCGGCAAAGATCGAACCGCGCGCCATCCGGCAGGTGGAACTGACGGCGGTGATCCTGTTGTTGGTTGCCTCGGGGCGCGGTGTCGCGGTGCTGCCGGACTGGGTGCTGCGCGAGGTGCGCTATCACACCGATTACGTCACCCGCCCGCTGACGGCGCGGGGGCTGACCAAACGGCTCTATGCCGCCACCCGCAGCGACGATACCACGATACCGTGGATGGCGCATTTCCTGCGTCTCGGGCGCAGCGAACCGGTCAAGCTGCAACGCGGCGCGGTTTAGGTCGATGACGTTCCGCTCGCACATGGCGCTGGCGCTGGATCAGGCCCGGATCGCATCCGCCCTGGGCGAGGTGCCGGTGGGCGC
>JBGTLJ010000150.1:0-2336 GCA_041744175.1 Oceaniglobus sp.
AACGTCTTCGATGTCGACGTCCTGGCAGAGGCCGGCACCGCACGGCTGGCCCTGCGCATCCGCCTGCTGCGCACCGACGACCGGACCGGAAAATCGGTTGCCGTCATCGCGCGCAGGTTCGTCCATGACGTGCCCGGTCCGCTCCCGCGTTGACGCAACGGCCCAGCACTGCCGGGCGGATACGGAAAAAGGGCTGGCCGGTGTCCCGGCCAGCCCCTGCGATGTCATTGCCGCGCACTCGCGTGCAGGGCGTTACGGATTGAACGGCTCTGCGGTGGGGGTGAGCGTCAGATTGACGCTCTGAGCATCCACCGGCGTCGCGTTCTCATCGGCCTGGAACATCGACACGAAAGCGCTGCCGAAGGTCGAGATCCCCTCTGGCGCGGCCGTGTCCGAGGATCCGTCGCACCCGGCCAGCAGGACGCCGCCCAGAAGCACGGCCAGAGTTTTGGAACGAAGTTTCATGTTGCCTCCTTATCCGTCGCTGTTTCTTGCACCGGGCAGCGGCGTGTTGAGATAGGGGAACGCGCCGGTCATGTCCCTGGCCGAAATCGGTGCCCCGTCGATGAACGGCGCGTCGCCCACTGGGGCGTCCTCTTCCTTGCAGTAACCGAGATTCACCAGATCGCTGTCGGTGTCCTCGGTCGCACCTGGAACACCAAGCTCGGCCCCCAGCGGAACGGGATGGCACAGCGCTCCCATCACGACGCGCAGCGCAATGTCCACCACATCGTCACCCGGACGGCGGCCGTTGGGATAACCCGCCAGATCCTCTGCGACGACGCCGTAGGGGTTTTGGTCCAGACGGGGGGTCGTCGGCACGGCGGTGTTCAGGCGCATCATCTCCGACGGGGTCACGGTCGACATCTGGTTGAACCCTTCGAACCCGGTGAGGAACGCGGCCACCAGATCCTGGCGCGGCAGGTTCGACGGCGCGATGTTGCTGGTCGCGCCAAGCGGGCCGCGGAACAGGATGTCGATCAGTGCCGGCAGGGTCGGATTGGTCACGTAGGTGGCCAGCGCGCTGTCCTGCGTCGGCTCGGCGGCGTTGAACAGGTCCTTGTCGGGCAGACCGATCACCACCTCGTTGACCAGCGGGTTGGACAGGCGCGACTGCTGCACCCATGCACCGCCGAAGACCGAATTCTGCTCATAGGTCGGCGAGGGATCGCGAACCTCGCCCTGGGGCAGGCTTGCGGTGGTCCAGCCGCCGATCACGCCGTTGCCAGATCCGGTCACGCAGGCTATCGGAACCTCGAGCGCGAGCGACGTGACGTTGAACTGGTTCACGAGATCGTCGTTGCTGCGGTCGTTGCTGATCGACCCTTCCAGCGGCACCAGGTTCACGAGATCGAAGATTTCGCCCAGGTTGACGGCAAAGGCTTCGGCGCGCTGGCCGACGAACACCCGGCCGGGGGTCGCGCAGCCCGGGATCCTGACGTTCTTGATGAACCCGTCGGCATAGGCCTTGTAGTCGGGAATCGTCTTTTCGCCGATGTTGTCCAGCGGCTTGCCGAAGGTCGCGCCGCCGCCGACTGCGGTCACCGGGCGGGCGGTGCCGGTGCGGCGATCGCCGTCGATCTTGGTCAGGGTGAACGTCTCGGTCTCGTTCAGCGGATCGCTTGCCGCACCGGTGATCATGCCGGCGGTGCGCAGCGGGATCGCCACCGTCTCATCGCCGATCTGCAGGGCAAGTCCGGCACCGTCGCGGGCCAGCGCGTTGTCGAAATTGAACTGGAACGTGATGTCCTCGACGGCGTCGCCATCGTTGTCGATATGGATCTCGTAGATCGCATCCGGATCCATGGTAAAGTAGTTCGGGCCGCCATAGGGAGCCTGAAGCGGAATGTAATTCGCGATGAACGTCACGTTCTTGGTGCGGCCCCGCTCATAGCTGCGGAACATGTAGAAATCTGTTCCATCAACCTTGGGGCGTTCGGTGATGCCCGGCGCCTCGCGGTGCGACGACGCGATTGCGCCAGTTGCAACCAGCGTCGCCAGGCTGACGGACAGTACCGTCCTGACCGCTGTTTTTGTGAATGGCATTCTTCAACTCCCATGATTTTGTGTGGCGAGGCCGCATGTCGCGCAGGGCGGACATGATCACGCGGGGCGCAATGTTGCAACCACGGCGGCTAAACCCAGTTAGTTTCAATGTCACGTGATTTTTTGTTAACAGTTGATTAACAAGGGGCATGGCGGCGACACATCCCACAATCCTCGCGACCTTGGCGCTTGTCCCCTGGCTGGGGTGGCTGGCGATCTGCGATCTCCGCAGCCACCGTCTGCCCGATGCCCTGACGCTGCCGCTGATCGCCGCCGGTCTCGCGCTGTCC
>JBGTLJ010000151.1:0-10975 GCA_041744175.1 Oceaniglobus sp.
ATAGATCCGCGCCTGAAGGATGCCGGATGACCGGGCCGGACTTGTCAGTACCGGTCCTGACGGTCGAAAACCTCACCGTGTCGTTCCGCACGGCCGGGCGCTGGGCCGCCGTGGTGCGCGATTTCAGCTTCACGGTCGACAAGGGCGAAACCGTCGCCATCGTCGGTGAATCCGGGTCCGGCAAATCCGTCACCGCGCTGTCGATCATGCGGCTTTTGCCCGACCGCCAGTCGCGTGTCGAGGGGCGGATCGTTCTGGCCGGAACCGATCTGCCGGGCCTGCCCGAAGAAAGGATGCGCGATGTGCGCGGCGGTGAGATCGGGATGATCTTTCAGGAACCCATGACCAGTCTCAATCCGGTGCTGACGACGGGGTTCCAGCTGACAGAGGCGCTGCGCCGCCACCGCGACATGGACGCCGCCGCCGCGCGGGCCGAGGCGCGGCGTCTTTTCGATCTCGTGCGCATCCCCGATGCCGCCCGGCGGCTGGACGAACATCCCCACACCTTCTCGGGCGGTCAGCGCCAGCGGGTGATGATCGCCATGGCCATGGCCTGCCGCCCCAAATTGCTGATCGCGGATGAACCGACGACCGCGCTCGACGTGACGATCCAGGCGCAGATCCTCGGGCTGATCCGCGAGTTGCAGACCGAATACGGCATGGCGGTAATGTTCATCACCCACGACATGGGCGTGGTGGCCGAGATCGCGGACCGGGTCGAGGTGATGCTGAAGGGCGACGGCGTCGAGAGCGGTTCGGCGCAACAGGTATTCGCCGATCCCCGGCACGACTATACCCGCCGCCTGCTGGGAGCAGTTCCAAGGCTCGGCGCGCTGGGCGATACCGTCACGCCTCGGCGGTTTCGCAACCTGACCGTCACGCCGCCTGCGCCCGAACCGGGACCGGAAGACGACGGTCGCGGCAGCCTGATCCTGTCCGTCGAGGGAATGGTGACACGGTTCGACATTCGCGGCGGCGTGTTCGGGCGGGTGAAAAAACGGGTTCACGCGGTCGAGGATATCAGTTTCGGGATCCGCGAAGGCGAAACCCTGTCGCTGGTCGGGGAATCGGGTTGCGGCAAATCCACCACGGGCCGCTCGATCCTGCATCTGGAAAAGCCCCGCGCGGGGCGCATCGTGTTCGAGGGGCGCGATGTGGCCAAGGCGAACAAGGCCGAATTGCGTGCCTTGCGGTGCCGGATGCAGATCGTGTTCCAGGATCCCTACGGATCGCTCAATCCGCGCAAGACGGTGGGGGCCGCGATCGGCGAACCGATCCGCGTGCACGGGCTGAAATCCGGAGCGGCGGTCGAGGACGAGGTGGTGCGCCTGCTGGAACTGGTGGGTCTTTCCCGCGATCACGTCCTGCGCTATCCGCACGAGTTTTCCGGCGGCCAGCGCCAGAGGATCTGCATCGCGCGCAGTCTTGCCCTGAATCCGCGGCTGATCGTGGCGGATGAATCCGTCTCTGCGCTGGATGCGTCGATCAAGGCGCAGGTGGTGAACCTGATGCTGGATCTGCAACGCGACTTGGGGCTGGCCTATCTGTTCATCAGCCATGACATTTCCATCGTCGAACGAGTCAGCCACCGGGTCGCGGTCATGCTGTCGGGCCGGATCGTCGAAATCGGCCCGCGCGCCGAAGTGCTGAACCGGCCCGTGCACGACTATACCAGGAAGCTGATCGCGGCGGTGCCGATCCCCGATCCGTCACAGCGTCGCCCACGCCGGGGCCTGATCGAGGAGGAGTTGCCCAGCGTGATCCACCCGCCCGACTGGCAGCCCGAACGCCGCCGTATGGTCGAGGTCGGGCCGGATCACTTCGTGCTGGCCGACTGACGGCCCCGTGCGCCGGGGGGCGGGGACGGCAGGCGGAACCGCCCGATGCGGAGCATAGCCCTGACAGGGGCGCGGCCGTTACGGCGCACACCGCCATCCCCTTGCGCGCCATCATCCTCGGGCCTGACCCGAGGATCTCTCACCCCCAGTCTCTTCCTGTCAAGGCATCGTCCCACCGCAAACACGACGCCAGCCCGACCCCAACTCAGGCATCGGCGCGGATCAGGTCGCTGGCCTTTTCGCCGATCATGATGGCGGGGGCGTTGGTGTTGCCCGACACGATTTCCGGCATGATCGAACAGTCAGCAACCCGCAGCCCGGCGATCCCGTGCACCCGCAACCGGTCGTCGACCACCGCGCCCGGCGCGCTGCCCATGCTGCACGTCCCTGTCGGGTGATAGATCGACGCGGTGTTGCCCCGTGCCCAGTCCAGCGTGGCGTCGTAGTCGTCCATCGCCAGATCCGGGTGCGGCCGGTGTTCGACAGAGATCTTGGAGGTCAGCGGCGCATGGCGCGCGATGGTGCGCGCGATATTGACCCCGGCCACGAGGGTGCGGCAGTCGGTTTCGGTGGACAGGTAATTCGGGATGATCCTGGGATAGGTCTGGGGGTCCGGCCCGTCCAGCCGGATCTCGCCCCGGCTTTCGGGCCGCAACTGGCACACCGACATGGTAAAGGCCGAAAACGGATCGGCCCCCTTGCCGGGGTTCTCTGCGGACAACGGTTGCACGTGGAACTGGATATCGGGGGTTTCCAGTGCGTCGCGCGTCTTCATGAAACCGGTCGCCAGGCTCGCGGCCATGGCCATCGGGCCGGCGCGGAACATGATATACTTCAACCCGATCCGCGCCTGGTTGAAGATCCCGCGCACCTCGTCGTTCAGGGTTGGCTCGTTGCATTTGTAGACCAGACGCGCCTGAAGATGATCCTGCATGTTCTGCCCCACGCCAGACAGGTCTTTGTGCACCTCGATGCCATGTTCGCGCAGATGGTCGGCCGGACCGATGCCCGAGAGCATCAAAAGCTGGGGCGAATTGATCGCGCCGCCCGACAGGACGACCTCGCGCCGTGCGATGACTGTCTTTATCGCACCCGATCGGTCGCGATAGGACACGCCGGTGGCGCGCGCGCCGTCCAGGTTCACCCGCTGCACATGGGCGTGGGTGACGATCGTCAGGTTGTCGCGTTTCTTGACGGGGTTCAGATAGGCCACGGCGGTGGAACACCGCCGCCCGTTCTTTGCCGTCAGCTGGAAATATCCCACCCCTTCCTGTTGCGCGCCGTTGTAGTCCGCATTGAACGGATAGCCCGCCGCCTGCGCCGCCGCGACCCAGGCATCGCAGATCGGGCGCTGGATGCGCATGTTGCTGACGTTCAGCGGCCCCTGATCGCCGTGGTACGCGTCGCCGCCGCGTTCGTTGTTCTCGGCCCGCTTGAACAGCGGCAGAACCTCGTCCCAGCCCCAGCCCCGGTTGCCCATCTGCGCCCAGCGGTCGTAATCCTGCGGCTGGCCGCGCACATACAGCAGCCCGTTCAGCGACGACGATCCGCCCAGCACCTTGCCGCGCGGCCACTCGATCGACCGCCCGTTCAGCCCCGGATCGGGCTCTGTCCTGTAGCACCAGTCGACGGACGGATTGTGGATCGTCTTGAAATACCCGACGGGGATGTGGATCCAGGGATTGAGATCGCGCCCCCCGGCCTCCAGCAGGACGACCCTGACGGCGCTGTCCGCGCTCAGCCGGTTGGCCAGCACGCAGCCCGCAGATCCGGCCCCGACGATGACATAGTCCGCGTCCTGCATGTGATTCCCCCTTTGAACGTGCAGAAAAGCCTATACAGAATCGGAATCCGCGAATAGGATTTTTTGAAACAAAAGGTCTCACTAATCGACAATGTCGATCCAAAGATGACTTTCCAGGGAGGAACCAGAATGAAAGTTACCGACAAGCTCAGCGGAATCTCGCGCCGGGATCTGTTCCGGATGGCGGGCCAGTACGGCATGTCCAGCACGCTTTTGGCCGCAGGCACGTTCGGCGGGGCGATGAGCGTGGCCAACCTCGCCCGCGCGGCGGAATCGACCTATGACAAGCGGTTCGCCAAGGAAGCCAAGCATACGTTCAAGCTGGGCGCTGCCGGTTTCAACGCCCGCAACCTTCTGGTGGAACGTGCCGGTGTGCTGGAGTTCGCCCGCGATCTGGAAAGCCGGACCGATGGCGAGATCCGCGTCGAATTCATCGGCGACAATCAGATCTGCAACCAGACGGCCTGTGTCGAGAAGGCCCAGCAGGGTATTGTCGAGATGTTTTCGGCCTCGACCCAGAACTCTTCTGGCGGGGCGCCCTACTACAACGTGCTCGACTATGCCTACATGTTCCCCAGCCGGGCGGCACAGTATTACTTTCTCTACCATCCCGACAGCGTTCGCCTGCTGCGCGAGCCTCTTGAGGCGCGCCATGGGGTCAAGTTCCTGTTCAGCCACGCCGAATTGCGTGGCATTCAACTGGGAACGACATGGGCGGACCGTGACATCGTCACCAGCGTCGAACAGCTGGCCGGGACAAAGAACCGCGTCACTGGCACACAGCTGGGCCGGATCGCGATGCAGGCAATGAACCTGAACCCGGTTCCGCTGGCATGGGAAGAGACACTGGACGGCATGCGCCAGGGTCTGATCGATGGCGCCGAAACCTGGGCTTCGGCCGTGGCCTATGCCGGTATGTCGCCGGTGGTGTCGCAGAGCGTCGACCTCAAGTTCTTCTGCGGAACCGAGCATACTGCGATCACGACCAAGGCATGGGACACCCTGAGCGAAGAGCTTCAGGAGGCGGTGATGGAATCGTCCTATCTGGCACAGGTGCATGTTCAGGGCGCAAACGAGGCGGCGCTGGTCAAGACCGTGGGTTTCTCGGACCCGCAGCTGCCCGGCACGATCTTTGCCGAAAACGGTGTCCGCGTCGCCACCCTGTCGGATGCCGAGATCCAGAAGGCCGAAGAGATGTGTTCGCCCGAGTTCCAGCCGCAGCTGTGGGAACAGTGGCGCGAGCGTCTGAACCAGTGGTCCGGCGGCCACGATACCTACCAGGACATCTATAACATCGCGCGCGAGATTCCCAAGGAAACGCTGGCAGAAAACGTCGAGCCCCGGCGCTGGTGGAAGGCATGACAACGTGCTGAACTGACCGGTTCGGCCCCGCGACCCGGGGTCGGACCAAGCACCATTGGCCGAAAGCCCCAATGAAAGGGGTGGCCGTATCAGGAAGGGGCAGACCATGTCCATATGGACAGAGGCGTTGGCGATCATTCCGGCGCTTTTGAGCGGCGATTCATTCAATATCACTGAAGCGTCGCGCACCGGCGGTGCATGGGTCTTCGGAACCGTATTCACGCTTGTCGGCGGTATGATCGTTCTGGCGATTTATCGTGCGATCCCATGGCTGGACCGGCATTTCGAACCTACGCTGATGGTCTACACCTACCTCGGGATGGCGATCATCATCTTTGTCGAGGTGTTCCGCCGCTTCGTGTTCTCGATGCAGGAACCCTGGTCGACGACCTTTCCTCCGGTCCTGTTTCTGGTGATGACGTGGTTCGGATGTTCGTGGAACATCAAGCTGCGCACGCACCTTGCATTCAACGAATTCCGAACGGCGATGCCGCGCCCCATGCAGTTGGCGTGCGTGACGCTCGATGCGGTGCTGTGGCTGATATTCTGCGTCATCGTCGTCGTCACCGGATCGCGCATTGCGGCCAACGCGGCGATGAATTTCCAGATCCTCGAAGGCACGAACAACTTCCTGAAGTGGTGGTTCCTGATCACCATGCCCATCGCCTTTGTGGTGATGGCGGCGCGGGTATTCGAGAACCTGTTCGAGGATTGGGCAAACTACAGATCGGGCGACCCGATCATCAACCAGTCCGTCATCGGAGGAGATACGGGATGACCGATGCAACACTCATCACGGCAATCTCGCTGGGCGTGACGTTCCTGTTCATGCTGGGGGTGCCGGTGTTCCTGATCATCGGTTACTGGGTGATCGGCACGACCTTCGTTCTGGGCCAGTCTCTCGACAACATGGGCGCCGAACTGTCCAACGTGTTCGTGAAGGGGTTCGCCCTTCTGGCGATGCCGCTGTTCATCCTCACGGGCGATCTGATCAACAGGTCGGGCATCGCAAGACGCCTGAGCGATTTCGCCTATTCCTGCCTTGGTTTCCTGCGCGGCGGGCTGGCGATGGCTGCAATCGGCGCCTGCGGCCTGTTTGCCGCGATCTCGGGGTCCAACGCGGCCACCACGGCGACCATCGGGTCGATGCTGCACCCCGAGATGGTCAATGGCGGATATGACGAACGCTTCTCCGCGGCCACCGCGGCGGCGGGCGGCACCGTGGGCATCATCATCCCGCCGTCCATCATCTTCATCGTCTACGGCTATCTCATGGGCCTGTCGATTTCCGACCTGTTCATCGCGGGCATCCTGCCCGGCGCGCTGATGGTGTTCGCGATGATGCTGGCCGCCTGGATCATCTGTTCGATGAACGGCTGGGGCATCCTGATCCCGCTGCGCATGGGACGGATCCTGAAGACCGCCTTTGGCGCGTGGCTCGGGTTCTTCGCTATCGGTCTCGTGCTCTACGGCATCTATACCGGCAAGTTTTCACCGACCGAGGCGGCGGCCGTGACCGTGGGGTTCTGCCTGATCGTCGGGCTGATCTGCTATCCGCTGAACCGGATCATGCACAATCACGGCAGCGACACGCCGGTGGACCAGAAAACCTATCGCGACATGGCTGTGGTCGAGGGTTTCAAGCTGACCGAGATACCGGCCATCACCATGCGCAGCGCCCAGATCACCGGCATCCTCGCGCCGCTGATCGGAATCTCCGTTGTCATGCAGCAGAACCTGTCGCTGCTCGGCGCGCAGGAGGTGATCGGCAACTTCGTCACCGGCATGGGCGGCTATTACGCGGTGCTTTTCACGTCGATGCTGATCGTCTTCGTGTCGGGCATGATCCTCGAATCGCTGCCCGTCACGATCATCCTGGCGCCCATCCTCGCGCCCATCGCCGCCACAGTCGGCGTCGATCCAGTGCATTTCGCGGTGATCTTTCTCGTCGGCGCATCCATCGGGTTCATCACGCCGCCCTACGGGCTGAACCTTTATGTCGCAAGCGGGGTGACCGGCGTTCCCTACTTCCGGTTGCTGAGATATATCGTGCCCTATCTGATCGCGCTGATCGGCACCTGGTTTCTTGTGGCGTTCGTTCCGGCGTTGTCGCTGATGCTGCTTCCGAATTGAACCGATCGAGGACAAGAGGCGGTCGCCATGCCCGACGACATGACCGGGGACTCTGGCCAGATTCCCACCAACATGCGCCTCCTGCTGATGCTGGAGGCCGTGGTGCGCAACGGCTCGCCGATGTCTCCGACCGACCTCTGCACCGAGATGGGATTGCCCAAACCCACGGTGCACCGGCTGTTGCAGACATGCGAGGCCGAGGGTTTCCTGCAGCGCGATCTCGACGGGCGGTCCTATGGCCCCGGACGGCGGCTTCGGCGGCTGTCCGTGGCGACGCTTTCGACCCAGGCCTTGCGCACTGCCCGACTTGCGATCCTGAATGCTCTGGCCGACAAGGTGGGCGAGACGTGCAACATCGCCGCCCCCGACCGCGAAGCGATGGTCTATATCGACCGGATCGAGACGAAGTGGCCGTTGCGCATCCAGTTGCCCGTCGGCACCCATGTCCCGTTCTATTGCACCGCGAGCGGCAAGATGTATCTCAGTTCCCTCAAGACGGACTATCTCGACCGCATTCTCAGGGTCGCGCCGCTGGAACGGCGCACCAGCCGCACGATCACCGATCCGGGCGCCCTTGGCGATGAGATCGCCCTGACGCGCAACCGCGGCTATGCCACGGACGACGAGGAATTTCTGGAAGGCATGGTCGCCATCGCCGTGCCGATCTGGGGGCGGGACGGGCATGTGATCTCTACCCTGTCGATTCACGCGCCCGTCCTGCGCTACAGCCTGGACGAACTGAAATATTTCGTACCGCAACTGGAACGCACGGCAGGCGACCTGTCGGACCTTCTGAGCGCGTAGGGCGCCGTCGGGTGCCTCGGGCGACAGCGGCCTTCGGACGTGCGATTGTGGGATACAGGCCTTGTTCCGCCCTGTCCGTCCGGAACCGCCCGCCGGCACGCGACGCGACCGGGGGCGGTCGATCTGCCCGCTGCCCGCCGCCGCCACCTTGCGATATTCTGCGGAACGCGGGAGTATCAACTGGAAATGGCGACGCACGAACGTCGCCGCGCAATCCCCGGGAGGATCTCGAATGAAAATCACCGCCATCATTGCCGCTTCGCTGGCCATCCTTGCCACATCGGCGCCAGCCGAAACGCGGATCACCTACAAGTCGGCAAAGACCGGCACCGCCTATTACCAGATGGGGGTCGAAATTGCCGAAGCGATGAAGAAAGGCACAGATGGCGATGTCATTGTCACGCTCGAGGAAAGCCAGGGTTCGGTCCAGAACGTGATGGAGGTGCGGGCGCGCGGTGCCGATTATGTCTTTACCACGCCACCGGCGCTGATCGGCGCGGCCCAGGGCGCGACGGGTCCGTTCGAAGACAAGGGCGACCCGGCATTCGATTCGATCCGCGCGCTGTTTCCGATCCCGTCGCTGACCATGCATTTCGTCATGTCCGCCGCCAGCGGGACCGACACGATGGCCGGACTGGCAGACAAGACGATCCTGCTGGGGTCAGGCAGCTTCGGGGCCACCGAGGGTGAAAAATACCTGGAACTTTACGGGTTGACGGACAAGGTCACCATCGCCGACAGCGAACTGTCCAACGCCGTCGCTGCCCTGAAGAATGGCCAGATCGACGGGTTCGTCACCGCCGGCAGCTTTCCTGCCCCCAACGTGATCGAGGCGGCGGCATCTGCCGATGTCACGCTGATCTCCATGTCGGACGCAGAGGTAGAGGCGTCGGGGCGCACCCGTATGGTGATCCCGGCGGGTACATACCCGGGCCAGGACAGCGACATCGTGACGACTTCGCTGCCGGTGGTGGCCTATGCGACCGACAAGATGGATGACGACACGGCCTATCTGCTGACCAGGACGTTCTGGGAACAGAAGGACGCACTGGCAGACACGTCGCCCTGGTGGAACGCGGTCGCAACCGACATGCTGTCCAACATCGAATCGAAGGTGCATCCGGGGGCGGGCCGCTATTACGACGAAATCGGCATCGATCTTTCCGGATCGCAGATGTAGGCCCGAAGGATCGCGATGGCAGCGGAGGGTTCCGGTGATGTCGACCTCCCGTTAACAGTGGCATGGTCAAATGGGATCACGGCGGGCTCAACACGTCGTGAGTCGCGATGATGTGGGAACGATTTGCAAGGCTGCGGTCTTGCCAGCAGAATGGCAGGTGACGCACTGTCAGCGCCGAGATGAACGGCCCCCGCCGCCGGGGCCGCCAGGAACGCAAAAGGGACTGCCACGATGAATCGCCGCGATCTGATGAAAACCGCTGCCGCCTTCGGTGTGCTGGGGGCCACGCCCCTTGCCGCCGCTCCGACAATTCCGACCTATACGCTGCCGGACGCTCTGATGCCGCGTGTCGTGACTTTGCGTGCGGCGCTGGCCCCGAACGAGATCCACGTGTTCCCTGACGAATTCGCACTCTACTGGACATTGCCTGAAAACCGCGCGATCCGGTATTCGGTGGGCATCGGACGGGTCGGCCTTTACGAACCCGGCGAATTCTTTGTCGGTGCCAAGAAGGAATTTCCAAGCTGGAAACCGACCCCGGAGATGGTCGAACGCTCGCCGGATGAATACGCCCAATACGAAGAAGATGGCCTGCCCGGTGGCCTGACCAATCCGCTGGGTGCGCGCGCCCTGTACCTGTTCAAGCCGCAGATAGGCGACACGTTCCTGCGGATCCACGGCACCCACCTGCCCAATACCATCGGGCGGGCGGTTTCCAACGGGTGTGCGCGGCTGGTGAACGATCAGATCGCCGATCTCTACAGCCGCGTGCCCATGCAAAGCCGTGTGATGCTCTATCCCCGGATGTTGCCAAACCGGTCCTGACGCGGCCGCGCGGCAGAATTGACTGGCCCGGGTGTCGTCCGCTGCCTAGGGTGGGGCAACCGAATTCCCGGAGCCGGTCCATCATGCGCCTGTCATTTGCCTTTGCCATGGGTCTTTTTGCCACCACCGCCGGCGCCAGTTCGCTCGAACCGCGGGAAGGGTGGGTGGTGATCGACACCGACAAGCCCTTCGCGCAACTTCTCGACGATCTGACCGCCGCCGTTTCGGACAACAAATTCGGCGTCGTGACCCAGGCGGGCCCCACCGCGGCCGCGAAACAGCGCGGCATCGACATTCCCGACAACCGCGTCGTGGGGGTGTTCAACAACGACTATGCCGTCCGCATCCTGAACATGTCGGTGCCCGCGATGATAGAGGCGCCGGTCAGGTTCTATCTGACAGATGACGGCGACGGCACGGCAAGCCTGTCGTGGAAGACGCCCGGCCATGTCTTTGCGCCCTACATGGATGCCTCGATCCCGGATCTGGCTGTCGCGGCCAGCGAACTCGACGCCGCGTCCCAGACCATCGCCGACGCCGCGACCCGTTAAGCGAAAGCCCCCGGCATGACCCAAACGCCCAGTGCCGCCGACGTCCTGGCGCGCCGTCTCTTCGCGGCGGGGTGCCGCCATGCCTTCGGGATGCCCGGCGGCGAGGTTCTGACCCTGATCGACGCGCTGGAGCGTGCCGGGATCGCGTTCGTGCTCTGCAAGCACGAAAACGCCGCCGGTTTCATGGCCGAGGGCGTCCACCATGTAAACGGCGCGCCCGCGATCCTTGTCGCCACCGTGGGGCCGGGGGCGATGAACGGGGTCAACGTGGTGGCCAATGCCGATCAGGACCGGGTGCCGCTGATCGTGCTGACCGGCTGCGTGGATGCAACCGAGGCAGAGACCTATACCCATCAGGTGCTTGATCACCGCGCGGTGTTCGCGCCGATCACCAAGGCGACCTTCACCCTGACCGCCGGTGCGGCGGGCGTGCAGGCCGACAAGGCCGTGGCCATCGCCACCGAAGGGCGCGCGGGGC
>JBGTLJ010000152.1:0-5630 GCA_041744175.1 Oceaniglobus sp.
CCGTGGGGGCGGCTCGGGGGCTGCCCGACGTTACCGCCGGGCGGGCGCTCTCGGCTCACGTCGCCACCCAGCAACGCCAGTTCCCGCGCCACCTGCCCGCTCTGCCCGAACACCAGAACCCTCACGCCCGGACCCCCAGCCGCGCGCCCACACCCCGGCGGTCCTGCAACGCGCGCCACCAGTCCTCGTTGTCGAGATACCACTGCACCGTCCGCTCCAGCCCCTGATCGAGGCTCACGGAGGGCCGCCAGCCCAGTTCGGTGCGGATCCGCTCGGGGTCGATCGCATAGCGCAGATCGTGCCCGGGCCGGTCGTCCACATGGGCGATCTGATCGCCGTACGCAGTATTCTTTGGGCGCTTTTCGTCCAGGATCGCGCAGATCCTGGTGACGATGTCGATGTTGCGGGCCTCGTTCTCGCCGCCGATGTTGTAGGTGCGGTGGTTCTGCCCCCGCGCCAGCACCGTCAGCAGCGCATCGGCGTGATCCTCGACATAAAGCCAGTCGCGCACGTTCAGACCCGCGCCGTAGACCGGGATCGCCTCGCCCGCCAGGGCCTTCAGGATCACCACCGGGATCAGCTTTTCGGGAAAGTGGAACGGCCCGTAGTTGTTGGAACAGTTGGTCAGCACGTATGGCAGCCCATAGGTTTCCCCCCAGGACCGCACCAGATGGTCCGACGCCGCCTTGGACGCCGAATAGGGCGAATTGGGCGCATAGGGGGTGGCTTCGGTGAACTTCCCGGTCTCGCCCAGACTGCCGTAGACCTCATCGGTGGAGACATGGTGAAACCGGAACCCCTCGGGCCGCCCCTGTGCGATCCAATGGGCCTTGGCCGCCTCCAGCAGCACGAACGTGCCGCGCACGTTGGTGTCGATAAAGGCACCGGGCCCGTCGATGGAGCGGTCCACATGGCTCTCGGCCGCGAGGTGCATCACCGCATCGGGACGGTGCACCTCAAGGATCCGCGCCATCGCCTCGGCGTCGCGAATGTCGGCCTCCTCGAACGCATAGCCGGGCGCGTTGGAGACCCCGGCGACATTGGCCAGACACGACGCATAGGTCAGGGCGTCCACATTGACGACGCTGTGGCCATCGCGGATCGCCTGGCGCACCACGGCCGATCCGATGAACCCGGCGCCACCGGTAATCAGGATCTTCATGCCGCACCTTCGGTGACGGGATTCTTCATGCGTCACCGTATGTGAAGGGGCTCTGCCAGTCGGCGAACCGGGGGGCGGCGGCATCCTTGTCCGACAGACGGGCCGCGCCCGCTTCGATCCCCCAGTCGATGCCGATATCGGGATCGGCGAAATGCACCGCCCCGTCGCAGTCGGGTGCATAGTAATCGGACGCCTTGTAGAGCACGAGCGTCTCCGGCACCAAGGTCACGAAGCCATGCAGGAACCCCTTTGGCACGAACAGCTGGCGGCCGTTCTGCTCGCTCAGCTCGACCCCCACCCAGGCGCCATAGGTGGGCGAGCCGACCCGCACATCCACCGCCACATCGAAGATCGCGCCATGGCCGACGCGCACCAGCTTGTCCTGGGCATGGGGCGCCGACTGGTAATGCAGCCCCCGCACCGTGCCCACAGGCGCGCTGATCGACTGATTGTCCTGCACGAACGCGGCGTCGATCCCGGCGGCCTCGAACGCGCGCCGGTTCCAGGCTTCGCTGAACCGGCCCCGGGCGTCGGAAAACACCCGGGGGGTCACGATCACCACACCCGGCAGGTCGGTCTTTTCGATATGCAATGGATGGCCCTCTTGATTGCGCGTCGGCAGGCCCGCAGCCGCCGGTTGCGCAGCCGATAGCAAATCGCTGGCGACGTGTCACGGCCCCGAACGCCCGCCCGGGACGGCTGTATCGCCCTATCCCGCCCGGCGCGCGAGCCAGCCGAGAAAGGCGCGGTCGGGATCGTTCAGCCGACGGCGCCCGGTATCGGCCCAGAAGCCGCGCCATTCGGCGGCCAGGGCGTGGACATCCATTCCGGGCATCTGCGCGCGCGCCGTCTCCAGCGTGTCCTCGGACAGGACCGGCCCCCCGGGCTCCACCACGCCCCGGCGTGCGAACACCATCAGATCGCCCGCCTCTTCCATCATGTCGTAATCGGGCAGGTGGCCATCCGCGATCATCCGGCGCAGCGCGGCGCGAAACACCCGCACCGGCGCGGCACTGCCGGATTTCTTGTGCAGCACCGCCACCGACACCCGCCATTCGGGCTGGCGTCCGCAATGCTTGCGCGCCAGTTCATAGATCCGCCGCTCCAGGGGCTTTCTCAGGCCGAAATAGTCCCGACTGAGCGTCAGCACGGAGCGCCCCAGCACGGCGCGAAACAGCCAGTCGCTCAGCGTCACCGTCACGCTGACCATCCGCCCGCCGCGGGACCTGCGCACGATCTCCCAGGCCTCGATCAGACCGAAACCGCTGGTGGTCTCCTGCGCGCCCGTGGCGATGTTGGTGGTGATGCGGGTGCCGGCCAGACGCTCGAACGCCTCGCGCAGGCGCGCATAGGCATCGCCCGACGTGTCGCGCTGCGTGGCGACCAGAAGATCGTGGGCGCGCAGGTGCAGGGTGCGCGAAATCGCCCGCCCGGCATTCACCGCCGCCATCAGCTGGGAGATGCAATAGATCAGGATGTCCTTGTCGTGGATCGTCGCCCGGCCGCGCACCGACGGCGTCACCTCGACCTCCACGCCATTGTGCGCGTAGCTCAGGATCCGGCGGTCCGGCCGGGTGGACAGGGAAAACACCGGATGTTCCATGGTCCCGAGATCGTCCTTGAGACTGGGCGAAAAGATGTCGCAGACAAAGAAATCCGCCACCCCCGGCGCGCCTGCCGCGCCGAACGCGCCTGCCGCGCCGGACGACAGCCCACCGCTCTTGACGCCCGCACCCGGAACCGCCCCTGCCATACCTGCCTCGTCTCTGCCTCTGTTCCCCGTTATCCGCCGCCAGGGAATACTCCGGGGCGATCGGGGTTTCAGTGACACCCACCCTAGGCTTATCCACAGCCTGCGTCCATCCTGTGGATGAATCCGCAGAACATCCCTCGGGGGATCGGAGTCGCACTTACGGGGGATCGGAGTCGCTTCAGCGGTGTTTCAGAGTCAGGCAGACCGATTCAGACGACACAATCCACCATGAAAAAAGCCCTTTGCCGATCAGGTCCCGAGCCCGTAACGTGTGATTAACAGATTATAACAACTCCGACTGGCACCGAAACCACAGCTGGCCGACGAAATCCCCCGGGAATGCACAGAGAAAACACCGCGCCGTCCGGCAATGTTGCGGTTTTGCTTTCACGTCCGCGGTTTTGTGTTACTGTCGATCAAACGGCGCACATAAGCCGCACCCGGGCAGCAAAGACAGCAGATGAGCAAGCCAGACGGCAGGGGCCCCTTGCCCCCCTATTTCAACATCGACCCCGATGCCGCCATGGCCCAGCTCGGCGGTCCCACCACGTCGGACAGCTTTGCCCGGATGGCGCAGGCCTGCCGGGCGGGACGTGCCGATCTGGCCGACCGGGGTCTGGAACAGGACGGCAGCCGCAAGCTGCGCCTGTTCTCCACATGGGAAATCGCCCGCTATCTGATCCCGGTGGCGGCGGGGCATTTCCGCCGGGTCCTCAAGGCCAACCCCGACCTGCCCCAGGGCAGGTCCGAAACCGAAGGCGGCGCCAAGTGGTTCACCCTGGACGAGGTGCTGCGCCTGCGCGCCCATTTCGGCACCGAGGGGCGCAAGGGGCGCGACTACCTGCCCTATCGCCCGAAAGACCTGCCGGCCAAGATCGTCGCCGTGGCCAATTTCAAGGGCGGCGTCGGCAAGACATCCACCGCCGCGCATCTGGCGATGTCGGCGGCACTGGACGGCTACCGGGTGCTGGTGGTGGATCTCGACAGCCAGGGCTCCATGACCTCGATCTTCGGGGGCCGCGTGGCCGATGAGTGGCAGACGGTGTTCCCGCTTCTGGCGCGCCATTATGCAAGGTACCTGCAGGCCGACAACCAGCGCCGCCAGGACCGGGGCGATCCGCCGCAACCTCTGGACGACACGCTGTCGGATGCGCTGGACATCTCGGCGAGCGGGCTGATCCAGAAGACCCACTGGCCCAATGTCGACCTGATCGGCGCCCAGCTGAACCTCTACTGGGCCGAATTCCAGATCCCCGTCTGGCGCATGCAGGGGCGCGGCTGGAAGCTGTGGGATGCGCTGTCCGACAGCCTTGCCGCCGACGGGGTGCTCGGCAATTACGACATCGTCATCCTCGATACCCCCCCGGCCCTGGGATACCTCACGATCAACGGGCTGGCGGCGGCGGACATCCTGCTGGTGCCGCTCGGGGCCTCGTTTCTGGAATTCGATTCCACGGGCCGGTTCTTCGACATGCTGCATTCCACCTTCGGCAGCATCGAGGAGGCAGAGAACATCGCCGCCCGGGCCCTGGGGCGCGACGGCCTGGCGTTCCAGTGGGATGCCGTGCGCGCGGTCCTCACCCGCTACGATTCGGCGCAGCAGGGCGAACTGGCGGCACTCATGCAGGCCTATCTCGGCTCCACCCTCAGCCCGCACCGCCAGGACGTCACCGCCCTGATCGGCCAGGCCGGCGAACAGGTGCAGGGGATCTACGAGGCCGATTACCGCGACTTCAACCGCGAAACATACGTGCGCGGGCGCGAAACGTTCGATGCCACCTATGCCGCCTTCAAGACCCTGCTTCTGGGCAGCTGGCGGCGCGACGAACTGGCCGCCAACGAACTGGCCGCCGACGGACAGGCGGCACAATGACCATGCGACGCGGAATGTTTCGCGCGCGAAACAAACGGGGCTTTCGGAAAGGACCCAGGCCATGGCGAAACGCAAGCGGCTGACCCTGCCGGATCCCGGCGCATCGCCCCTCGCGGCGCTGGCGGGCACCCCCCTGCGCCGGGCCCCCATCGCCGATGTGGTCGGCGATGCGTCGGCCATGGGCGCACTGGACGAGATGGCAGAGACCCTGCGCCGGGCGCGAGAAGACGGGCGCATGGTGGTGTCCCTGTCACTGGATCAGGTGGTGCTGGACCATCTGATCCGCGACCGGGTGTCGCTCGACAGGGACGAGATGGACGCCCTGATCGCCAGCCTGCGCGCCCGCGGCCAGCAGACCCCGATCGAGGTCGTGGCGCTTGGCGGCGATGCGGTCCCGCCGCGCTATGGGCTGATCTCCGGCTGGCGGCGGTGCCAGGCCCTGCGTATCCTGTACGAGGAAACCGGCGACAAGCGGTTCGCCTACGTCCAGGCGCTGCTGCGCCGCCCCGAACAGGCATCCGACGCCTATCTCGCCATGGTCGAGGAAAACGAGATCCGCGTCGGGCTCAGCTATTTCGAACGGGCCCACATCGTCGCGCGCGCGGTCGAGCAGGGGGTGTTCGACACAAGGAAGGCGGCGCTGCAGGATCTGTTCCATGCCGCGTCGCGCGCCAAGCGATCGAAGATCGGCAGCTTTCTTTCCATCGTCGAAGCCCTGGGCGATGTGCTGCGGTTCCCCGAGGCCCTGGGCGAACGGGCCGGGCTGGTCCTGTCCAAGGCGCTCGGGACGGACCCCGGTCTTGCCGGCCGGCTGACGCAGCGGTTGCAGCAGGACCCGCCGC
>JBGTLJ010000153.1:0-3803 GCA_041744175.1 Oceaniglobus sp.
GTTCGGGGTTGCTGCCGATCGCAACGGTCCGCTGCGGGACGCGGATCTGATGTGTCATCTGGCCTCCGCCGGCAATGATGTCAGGCTGTTAGAATAACTCAAGAAGATTATTTTATTGACAAGCGGCGGTCGGATCAGAAAGCCTGACCGCAGAGTGGCAGGACGGATCACTCATGCGACGGGCAGATCGGCGGGGCCGGCGTGCCGGTCCGCCAACAGGAGGTCACCCATGCACAACCTTACGCTGCGCGCCGGCCTGTCCGCCGGCATCGGTCTTCTGGCGACGTCGGCGACGGCGCAGCAGGTCGAGATCGAGTATTGGCAATACATCTTCGATACCCGCGTGCAGGCGATGGATCAGCTGATCGAGAATTTCGAGGCCGCCAATCCCGACATCTCGGTCACGCAGACCACGTTTCCCTACGCCGACTACCAGACCCGCGTGGTTGCGGCCAATCTGGCCGGCCAGGGGCCCGACGTGGTGCAGCTGTTCTACGGCTGGACCGACAATTTCGTGCGCGGCGAACTGATCCAGCCGCTCGACCCCGAAGTGTTCCCGCATGACGAGATCGAGGCAGAGTTCTTTCCCATCGTCTCGGCGATGAAGCGCGGCGACGACTATTACGGCCTGCCTACGGCGGTGCGGTCGCTGGCGCTGTTCTACAACAAGGACCTGTTCGAGGCCGCCGGCCTCGACCCCGACAGCCCGCCCGAAACGCTGGACGAACTGGTCGAATACGGCCGCGCCACGATCCAGCGCGACGGCGGCGGCAACATGACCTCGGCGGGCATGGCGTTGGGCAACGCCGGTCAGGACCACCAGTGGTGGCGCGAAGTGCTGATCCGCCAGTTCGGTGGCCAGCCGTACAGCGACGACGGGCTTGGCGTCGCCTATAACGACGCGGCCGGCATCGCCGCGACCGAGTTCCAGTCGACGCTCTACGGTGACGACGGCATCGGCGAGATCGGCTTCATGGACGAGCCGCAGGCGGCGTTCCGCGCCGGACTGGCGGCGATGACCATCGACGGCACCTTCCGTCTGGGCGCCTTCGGCGAGATCGACAGCTTCGACTGGGGCGTGACCGAACTGCCCGCCAACGCAGATGGAATGCGGTCGAATTACGCAAGCTATTTCGCCAACGCGATCGGCGCCCGGGCCGAAGGCGCCGAGCTGGAGGCGGCGGAGCGTTTCCTGCAGTACATCACGTCGCAGGAGGCGATGGCGATCTGGCTCGACGTAGTGGGCGAGCTTCCGGCACGGCGCGACGCGGCTCTGACCGACGCGAACCTCGCCGATCCGGTCTATGCGCCGTTCCTTGCGGGCCTCGACTATGCGCACACCACCGTGTTCGTGGACGAGATCGCGCAGCGGCAGGTGGCGCTGGACATGGAAACGCGGATCGTGCTGCAGGACCAGCCCATCGACGAGGCCGTCGCCCAGGCCGCCGAGGAGGAACAGGCGATCCTCGACGCCTTCTACGAAGACCAGTAGGGCCGGGCGGATGGCATCGACCCTGACCGACGCCCGCCCGTTGCGGCGCGGCCGGGTCTGGGACCACTTCTCGATCACCACGAAACGGGTGATCTGGGCATGGGCGTTCCTGGCGCTACCGGTGGTGTTCTACGGTGTCATCCGCTTCTACCCGACCTTTCAGGCGTTCAACCTGTCGTTCACCGACTGGGACCTGCTGCGGCCGGCGCAATATATCGGGTTCGAGAATTACCGCACGCTGCTGGCCGACCCGGAGTTCTGGCAGGTATTCGGCAACACCTTCGCCTATCTCGTCATCGGCACGCCGATCTCGCTCGTCATATCGTTCGTCGTGGCCTACCATCTGGATCAAGTGCGGTTCATGCACGCATTCCTGCGGGCGCTGTATTTCCTGCCGTTCCTGACCACGGCGGCGGCGATGGCCTGGGTCTGGCGCTGGTTCTACCAGCCGGTGCCGATCGGCATCATCAATTCCGCGCTGTCGGGCGCCGGGCTGCCGACGCAACCCTTCCTGCGCTCGACCGAACAGGCGCTGCCGGCGATCATGGCGACGGCGGTCTGGGCGGGCCTCGGGTTTCAGGTGATCATCTTCATGGCCGGGCTGCGCGCCATTCCGACCACGTTCTACGAGGCGGCGCGGATCGACGGTCTCGGGGCCTGGGCGATCCTGCGCAAGATCACCCTGCCGCTGCTGAAGCCGACGACGGTGTTCCTGGTGGTGTTCTCGTCCATCGGGTTCCTGCGGATCTTCGATCAGGTCTACAACATGACCACCAACGATCCGGGCGGGCCGCTGAATTCGACCAAGCCGCTGGTTCTGATGATCTATCAGACCGCGTTCTCGTCCTTCGACATGGGCTATGCGGCGGCGCAGACGGTGGCGCTGTTCACCATCCTGCTGCTGGTGTCGCTGCTGCAGCTCTGGGTCCTGAGGGCGAAATAGAGATGACCGCCCTGACCGACCCCGCGCGCGTGCTGACCACCGGGCCGCGCATCCGCCCCGGCCGGGTGCTGACATGGACGCTGCTGCTGATCGGCGGCGTGGTGATGGTGACGCCGCTGCTGTTCATGTTCTCGACCTCGCTGAAGACGGCGGGCCAGGTCTACGACCTGCGCCTGATCCCGGCGGCGCCGACCGTCGCAAACTACGTCGAGGTGCTGTCTGACGGGCGGTTCCTGCGCTGGTTCCTGAACTCGATGTTCGTGGCCGTCACGGTGACGCTGTCGAACGTGTTCTTCGATTCGATGGTCGGCTACACACTGGCGAAGTTCACCTTTCGCGGGCGCTATTTCGTCTTCATCGCGATCCTGTCGACGCTGATGATCCCGACCGAGATGCTGGTGATCCCGTGGTATCTGATGAGCGCGCAGTTCGGCTGGATCGACACCTACTGGGGCATCATGTTCCCCGGCATGATGACCGCCTTCGGCACCTTTCTGATGAAGCAGTTCTTCGAGACGGTGCCGGACGATTTTCTGGAGGCGGCGCGCATCGACGGGCTGAACGAATTCACCATCTGGTGGAAGATCGCGATGCCGCTGGTGGCGCCGGCGCTGTCGGCGCTGGCGATCTTCACCTTCCTCGGCAATTGGACCGCGTTCTTCTGGCCGCTGATCGTCACCAACTCGGCCGACCGCTATACGCTGCCGGTGGGGCTTTCCAGCTTCGCCGTCGAACAGTCGATCCAGTGGGAGATGATCATGACCGGCGCCGCCCTCGCCACGGTGCCGACGCTGATCGTGTTTCTGGTGCTGCAACGCTACATCGTGCGCGGCGTCATGCTGGCCGGGCTGAAGGGATGAGCGCGGCCGAAAACTTCGCCGATCCGCGCGACGGCGATGCGTCGGTGTTCCCCGATCCGGTCTACCGCGACACCGTGCTGGCGCCGCTGTTCTTCGGCGCGCGCGACCATCACGTCGCCGGGTTCCAGGCGATCGACCGGGCGCATCTGGTGATGCTGCGCGAGACCGGCATCCTCACCGCGGCGCAGGCAGGCGCCATCGCCCGCGCCCTGGACGCCATCGCGGGCGAGGTCGATCCCGCCGGCCTGCGCTATACCGGCGCGGTCGAGGACTACTTCTTCCTGATCGAGGCCGAACTGAAGGCGCGGCTGAGCCCCGATATCGCCGGGCGCCTGCACACCGCCCGGTCGCGCAACGACATCGACCACACGCTGTTCAAGCTGGGGCTGAAGGCGCGGATGGAGGTGCTGCGCGACAAGGCGCTGGCGCTGCTGGCCACCCTGCTGGACGCGGCTGATCGGCAGCGGGCGACGCTGATCGTCGCCTATACTCACGGCCAGCCGGCGCA
>JBGTLJ010000154.1:0-2926 GCA_041744175.1 Oceaniglobus sp.
GTCGATCCGGCACCTCAAGACATCGCAGGTGGAACGCGCCCGCCAGCGCCGCCAGGTCGCGCGGTTGCGCGCCCGGCTCGACCAGCTGGGGATCCCGCATCTGGACAATCCCAGCCACATCATCCCGGTGATGATCGGCGATCCGGTGAAATGCCGCATGATCAGCGACATCCTGATGTCGGATTTCGGGGTCTACGTGCAGCCGATCAACTATCCTACGGTGCCCAAGGGCACCGAACGGCTGCGCTTTACCCCCGGTCCGCTGCACAGCGACGCCGACATCGAGCACCTCTGTCAGGCGCTGAATTCGCTTTGGCAGCAATGCGCCCTTGCGCGCCAGGTTGCATGACGACAAATAATCAAGTCAACGAAACTTTACCTTGCACTGCGGTGTTTTAGGTTAGACCTCGACAGAGATAGGGAGAACGGAATGAAGAAGTTTGCTATTGTCTGCGCCATGACGGCGATGATGGGCGTGCCCGCCTTTGCACAGGATGCGACCGGCGATGCCGCTGCCGGTGAAGAGGCGTTCGGGCAGTGCGTGACATGCCATGTCGTCGAGAACGAGGCGGGCGAGACGCTGGCCGGGCGCAACGCCAAGACCGGTCCCAACCTTTACGGTGTCGCCGGGCGCACGGCGGGCGTGGTTGAGGGGTACCGCTATGGCAAGGACATCGTAGCGGCCGGCGAAGGCGGTCTGGAATGGACCGAAGAGAACTTTGTGGAATATCTTCAGGACCCCACCGGCTATTTGCGCACCGTGCTGGATGACAAGCGCGCCCGCGGCAAGATGGCCTACAAGGTCCGCGATGCCGAAGAGGCCACCAACATCTACGCCTATCTCGCATCGCTGGCCCCGGCCGAAGAGGCCCCCGCGACCAACTGATCGGGGCAACATGACCCGCACGAGGGGCCGTCGACATCAGTCGGCGGCCTTTTTCCCGTCAAAGGCCAATTTGCCATGAAAGGCATCGTTCTGGCCTTTGCGGCGGCCCTGCTGATCTCGCCCGACACGCTGCTGATGCGATTGTCGGGCCTTGACGGTTTCGCGATGATGGCGTGGCGCGGGTTGCTTACGGCGGCTGCACTACTGACTGTCTGGCTTGCGGTGTCGGGACATTGCCGCGGGCGGGATCTGGCCGCACTGGGTTCGCTGGCCGGAGTGACCGTCGTGGTGGCGCACTTCCTCAATGCCGCGCTGTTCAGCCTGTCCATCGCCGTGGCACCGGTGCCTGTGGTGTTGATGGGGGTCGCAACCGCCCCGGTGTTCAGCGCCATCTTCGCGCGCATCCTGACGCAGGAGCCGACTCCGCTCAGCACCCGCATCACCATCGCCGTTGTTTTGGGCGGCATTGCGCTGGCGGTGTTCGGCGGGCCTGATGCGGGGCAGGGCAGAGGAGTGTCGGCCGATCCGTTCACTATCATCGGGGCACTTGGCGGGCTCTGCGTTGCCGCCAGTCTGGCGCTGGTCTTCGCTGTGGTGCGGATGCGCCCAGATCTGCCGATCCTTCTGACCGTAGGCGTCGGCAGCCTGTGCAGCGGCCTCTTCGGCATCGCCGTGGCGGGGGATGCGGCAGTTGCGGGCAACCTGTTGCCGATGGCTATATCGGGGCTGGTCCTGTTGCCGGCGACATTCTTCATGCTGTCCCTTGCGGCGCGGTTCACCCATCCCTCGAACGTCAGCCTGATGCTGTTGCTGGAAACCGTACTGGGCCCGATGCTGGTCTGGGCGGGGGTGAAAGAGGCGCCGACGGCGGCGATGCTGGCAGGCGGTGCTGTCGTGGTCACCGCTCTGGCCGTTTACCTGATCGCGGGTCGGCGGCGAATACCCTGAGGGCAAACCGTTACCATCGCGATAACGATCCGCACGCGCCCTCCTGCGGGGATCATACGGGTTTCATACGCGCATCCTACGCCCCGAAATACCCGTTTCACGACCTGCCTGGCAGCCTCTCAACGATCGCGCGGATCTGGCTCGCCACCAGTTCGGGCGCCTCCTCGTGGGCCAGATGGCCCAGCCCGGGCAGCCGTATCACGGCACCGTCGGCCAGCCGACCGGCGGCGGTCTGCGACACCTTGGGCGGCACCGTGGCGTCGTTTTCGCCGACGATCAGCCGCACCGGCAGGCGGATCTGCGGCAGTGCCGCAAGCAGCGGTTCGATCTGCCATTGCGACATCATCGCAAGGGTGCCGTCCACATGGCCGGGATCGCCCGCCAGTATCCGGTAGAGCCGCGCGCCCTCGGCGTCGATGTCGGACCCGGTTGCGGCCAGCAACTCTGCGATCCGCGCCTCGTTGCCCGACATCCGCGCAAACAGCGCCGGAACGAACGGCGTGATCGACAACACCTTGGCCATAATGGGAAAAAGCCAGCCAGCCAGCCCGTCGAACGGGCCCAGCGCGGCGTTGATCCCGATCACACCACGCATCTTTTCGCCCCGTGTCAGCGCCATCTGCAACGCCACGGCGCCCCCGGCCGAATGGCCGAGGACAATGTCGGGCGACCAGCCCCGGTCGTCACACAGCGCCCACAGATCCTCGGCCATGGCGACCAGCCCCAGCCGGTGACGCGCGCCGGATCTGGTGAATCCCTGACCGGGCAGATCGGGCGCGATCACGTGGTGATCGCCGGCCAGAAGCGGCAGCAGCCCGCGCCAGCTTTGCGTCGCGCCCGCCGCTCCGTGGATCAGAAGGATCGTCGGCCCTGTGCCCGCCTCCTGGACGTGCCAGCGGTGCGGGCGCACAGCGTGAAACGTCGACATTTCGCGATTCGGCCAGCGCGCGCCATGTTTTTCCCAATCCACGGTTTCAGCCCTTCAGCGCCTCGCCGACCACGGCGGAAAGTCGCCGTGCATCGGCGCGGGGCAGCGGAATGTAGGGCGCGGCAAGGGTCGCGGCCAACCGGCGCAACTGATCCGATGCCCGC
>JBGTLJ010000155.1:0-3347 GCA_041744175.1 Oceaniglobus sp.
CCGTCGATGGCGCGCTGGAAGGCTTTCAGCAGCAGTGCCTGCGTTTCGCGCTCGGCCGCCTCGATAGCGTTGCGGCGGTCGTCCACCAGCGCCGCGACCCGGTCGAGCTTTTCGACGATGCGGCGCTGTTCGTCGAGGGACGGAAGCGGCACCGTCATTTTCAGGAATTTCGCTTCTTTCATGCGAACGCGATTTGTCGAACCCTCGCTCGCTCGGCGACATAGATCGATGAATTCGGGCGTGCGCGAATACCACTCGAAGAAGTGTGGCAGCACCGTCGAAGCGTCGATGTTGAAGCAGGGGAAATCATTGCTGACTAGTGCACCGTCCAGTTCCTCTGGAACGATCCCGAACGCTCCATGACGCGCGTCGATCCTGGAGATCAGGAACTGACCTGCCTTGGCGCAGTATTGTCGGGCGGCAGCAATCGCGCTCCCCGGATCTGCTGCCCCGCATCGCCGCCAACCGCGACTTCTTCGAATGCCGGTTCTGCGCCCATGCCGAGCGGTGTTGGGGGCTGGCTGCGTGACCGACGACCCCACCGATCCATCAGATCCCGACCAGGATACACTCATGCGCGACGACACGACGCCAGATATGCCCAAGGAGAACATCGTGCATTTCAATCCGTGGCGCGATTTCAACGACGCGGCCCCGCAAATCGACGTCTTCGGCGACGAGCCCGATCCTGAGCAGATTGCGCAATTCATGCAGGTCGTCTTCGGCTACTGCGACGGCCTGATCCCGGTCCGCAGTTTCATCGACAAGGGACAGGGCATCGATGGCCGCCCGCAAAACATCTGGCTGGAGGCGGATCAGGCCGCGCCCGAAAAGATGGCAACCTTCGCCACATGGGCCTCGCGAGAGGGCGCGGCGGTCTACGTGATCCCCGGCACCGTAGCCGCGCCGGGCCAGGCCAAGGCGGCCGATATCCTGCAGATGCAAACGGTCGTGGTCGACCTCGACACCGGTGATATTGCCACCAAACGCGCCCATCTGGACCGCCACCTCGGCGCACCGACCATGGTGGTTGAGAACGGTGGCGTGACACCTGAAGGTCAGCGCAAGGCACATGTCTGGTGGGCACTGACCGAGCCTGCCGAGGGAGATGACATTCGACGCGTCTGCCGACTGCGCGGTGACATTGCCGCCAAGGTCGGTGGGGACATGCATTTCCGCTCCGCTCACCAGCCGATCCGGGTGGCAGGCTCGGTCTATTACAAGAACAGCCTGAAAACGCAGGTGCGGATCGTCGAATTGCACGATGACCGCGAACGCGATCTGGCCGAGTTCATCGAGGCCGTGACCGACATGCCGCCAGCCCCGGACGTGTCCCTGCAACCCGAGTTCTCCCATCCCGATAAACCCGCCATGGACGACGTGCTGGTGACCCCGGTGCGCGAGGGGGCGCAAGACGATTGGTCCCGCTTCGAGGGTGCTTCCGCCGCGATCGGGCATTTCATCCGCATGGTCCACGAGGGCCGCATGACAAAGGACGAAGGCTGGGAAACCCATCTGCTGGGAGCTGGGCATGAGCCGCGCGACGGCGAACCGGCGCTGGCAGTACGGCATCGCCGTCATCGTCTGGAAGCTGAACGGAAAGCGGGTGCCGTCGAAGCGGTCGAAAGCCTTCGTCGTGTCGAAAGCCGCACCGTGACGCCGATGCTCAGGGTTGAAACGGGTTCAGCACCTCGACCCCGAGCCCGGAGACATCCGCCTCGTTCCGGGTCACAAGCGTGAGGTCGTTGGCCTTGGCCGTGGCGGCCAGCAACGCGTCGATGACTGGCACGGGGCGGATCGCGTTCATGCGCCCCCATTCCTCGGCAACACTGGCATCGACGGGCAGGACCCGGTCGCCGAAGCCCGAGACCACGTCAGAGAGCCAGGTCTCGAGCACGGCGGCCTTCTGAGGATCGCGGCGGCGCGCCAGCTCCACGCCCTTGCGGATCTCGCCCAGCACCAGCGCGCTGAGCCACAGGTCGTCCTCGGCGACGCCCGCCCACCATGCCGCCACAGCCGCGTCGCAGCGGTCGCCCTTGCGCACTTCCGAGATGATGTTCGTGTCGATCAGGAAGCTCACAAGGGGACGTCGCGCCCGAAATCTCGGAGACGGTCGAGATCGATCCCTTCGAGCGGCGCCGAGGCGATGAGCGCCTTGAGGCCGCCGGGGCGGGGCGTGGCGATCCACTCGCGCAGGATGGCGCGCGTCTCGCTCTCGCGCTCGGGATCGCCGAGGGCGGTGGCGACGTCCCGGACGAGGGCAGCATCCTCCTTGCGAACCTGAACCTCGACGCGCACGAAGCCCTGCCGCTGACGGCGCTTGCGCCACTGGGTGACGGGGGACGGATCGGTGCTGGCCATGCTGTCCTCCATTTCCGGAAATACTACCGGAAAGATGGGGGCGCGGCAACTGGCTTCAAGATCGCCCTGTCAAGTCCGAACGCGCGCGCGGGACACTTTCCTGCGAGACACCGGAAGGCGAGACGCCGAAGCCCAGCCACGCTATTAAATCACTAGACTCGGGGTCGTGCGCTCGGGCGAACCGACGCTCATTCCTGGGTGGACACCGGGGCTGGCTCCCGGGGTCCAGCCGGGGTCCAAGCTGCCAAGCCGTTGTTTTCCGGTTCCTTTCCGGGCCGAAACGTATGCTGGCGGGCGAAGCGCGGCACATCGCTAGCGACAGGGCCGGATTTTTGGGAAGCCACCCGGAAGCCAAGGCCGCCTGAACCCGCCTGAAGCAATGCAAAATCAAACCCTTGCCGCTGGACACCCCGGGTGACCACTGGACCCCGCTTGGAGTCCGGTCTGGACCCCGGAGTCCGGAAGCCAGGGGTATCCACCCTGATCCGAGGAATGACCCGACGATGACGCTGAGCTTTGCCCCGGATCGGATCGAGACCTGGCCGCTGGCCAAGCTCCAGCCCTATGCCCGCAACGCCAAGACGCATGGCGCGGACCAGGTCGCGAAGCTCGCCGCCAGCATGGCCGAGTTCGGCTGGACCGTGCCATGCCTCGTAGGCGAGGACTGCGAACTGATCGCGGGCCACGGGCGCGTGCTGGCCGCGACGCAGCTCGGGCTGACCGAAGCGCCGGTGATCGTACTGGGGCACCTGACCGATGCGCAGCGGCGGGTCTACCGGATCGCGGATAACAAGCTTGCAGACAGCCCATGGGACGAGGCTCTGCTCTCGGCTGAGCTGCAGGACCTGCTGGCGGACGACTACGACCTGTCGCTGGTCGGATTTTCCGACGGCGAGTTGGACAAGCTGCTGGCCTTCGTGCCGGAGGGGGACGGGCAAGAAGGTGGCGCCGGAGGCTCGGTGCCGCCGGTGACCATCCCCGAACCG
>JBGTLJ010000156.1:0-11863 GCA_041744175.1 Oceaniglobus sp.
CTACAGCCTGGGCAACGGCGGCACCAGCCTTGTGACCCTGGCGACGCGGACCGACGCGGCCCCGACAGCGACGACCCTGTCGTTCGGCACCGCCACGGGCACCACGCTGGACGCGATCGCCTATCGCCCCCGCACGATGCAACTGTACGGCTATGACAACGAGGGCAGCACGGTCTACGAGATCGACGTGTCCACTGGTGCCGCCACCTCCATCGCGACCAACAGCGGCATCACCAGCACCAACAGCCTGGGCTTCGACTTCAACAATGTGCTCGATGCGGCGCGCATCGTCACGGCCAACGACGAAAACGTCGTGTTCTTTCCCAACAACGACCCCGCGAATCTGGCCCGCTTCACCGATCTCGCATACGTCATGGATGATGCGAACGAGGGCGCGGATCCCTACATCGTGATGAATGCCTACACGAACGCGGTGCCCAATCCGGAGACGACAGAGCAATATGTGATCGACACGGATCTGGATATCCTTGGCGAACTTGGCAACAACGCGGGCACGCTGACGACCAACGGTCAGTTTACGATGGGCGGCATTCCGTTCAACCTTGCCGAAGCCGGTGGGTTCGACATCCTGTCGTTCAGCGAAGGCGACAACACCGCATTCGCGCTTCTGACTGACCAGAACGGCGGGCAGGGCATCTATACGTTCGGTCTGGATGCAGACGCGTTCGGCAACATCGAACTCAGCCTCGTGTCGAGTGCGCCGGTGCCCACTGAATACGGCACTCTGACCGGGTTTGCAGTCGCACCGTCGGCAATTCCGCTGCCGGCCGCCGGCATCATGCTGCTGGCTGGACTGGGTGGATTGGGCGCGCTGCGCCGTCGTCGCAAGGGCTGAGCTTTTCCGCATCGTATCAGGACGGGGCCGTGCCGGTTTGGCGCGGCCCTTTTTCGTCTGCGACGATCGCTTCCAGCAGAGCGGCCGCCGCAGCCAGATCCTGCCGGAAGCTTTCGGTCTCGGCGGCGCGGATATGGTCGGGCACACGCAGGAGGTAGGACGGATGCACCGTGATAAAGACGGGTGTGCCATCGCCCATCGATTCGACCGTGCCGCGCCGTTTCATCACGGCCTTGCCGTCGCCGGTCAGCGCCTGCATCGCCGTGGCGCCCATGGCGAGGATCAGTTTCGGTTTGATCCGGTCGCGTTCCGCGTCCAGCCACCATGTGCAGGCCTCGATCTCGGACCGGTCGGGACGCTGATGGATGCGCCGCTTGCCGCGCGGGGTGAATTTGAAATGCTTGACCGCGTTGGTGACATAGGCGGCGCCCCGGTCCAGCCCGGCCTCTGTCGCGATCCGGTCGAACAGTTGCCCCGCCGGACCGACAAATGGTCGGCCCGCCAGATCCTCCAGGTCGCCGGGCTGTTCTCCGACGATCATCAGCCTCGCGTCGTTAGGCCCTTCACCGGGCACCGCTTGCGTTGCGTCGCGGTAGAGCGGACAGCGTGTGCAGGCGTTCAGGGCGTCAGGCGTGGCAGGGTGGGGCAGGGTGGCCATGACGCGATCCGTTCTGAGAGGTGGCAGGGTGGGTGCGGCGTCCTGCATGGCGCGGGCGCGGGATTCGGCATCGGCGATCAGGCCGGGGATCAGCGACGCCTCTGGCAGGTTCTTCCAGTATTTCTTTGGCATCTCGGCCTGCATCGCCTTCACCTTGAGGCGGGCGGGATTGAAGATGTTGGCATAATAGGTGCGCCAGAGATCCTCTGTCGCATCGTCCGGGAGGGGCGGATTGGTGACGCCATCGCCGAAACTGATCTTTCCGTCGATGAAATGGGCGGTCAGATGCGGGGTCTGGATGATCCAGTCCATGTCGCCGAACCGCGTGGCAAAGAACGGCGCGGTCATCTCTGTTATATAGTGTGACGGCTCGAACCACGCGGCAAAGCGGCGACGCGCGGGGGTGCTGTCGATTTCGCGAAAGCGGACAAAAGCGGTCATCTTGTGACGGTCGCGGCGCACGGCCTTTTCCATTGCCCGCAATTTTGCCAGCGCCGGATCGCCCCGGTCGGTCATCAGGCCCGCGGTCCGGGGAAGACGCCACAGCAGGGCATAGAGCCGGGCAAAGCGTTCGGGGTCACAATGCCACACGACCGTACCCATCAGTTCGACATAGGCGCGGGGGACGGTCGCGTTGCCCGGTGCGGCGGTCGCTGCGGGCCCTGCGAACAGATCGGTGCCGCCGGTGTCGAATTGCCACAGCACGTCCTCGGGCGGGATCTGCGCGGCCAGCAGACCGCGCGCGGCCGCACGAAAGGCGGCGTCGGCGTGCAGCATGGGGATGGCGACGGTGTGCATGTCACATGCCCAATGTCAGAACAGGCTGAGCTGTTCCGGCGGCGGCGCGAACCTTGCGCGCAGATCCACGGTATCGGTCAGCGCGCCGGGGGTCCAGTCGGTGAGGGTGACAAAGGCGCGGGCCTTTTTCATCGACGCGCCCATGCGGATCAGATCGTCATAGCGCAGGGCGCGGTGGCGCCGCGTGGTCAGGATGCGGTTCACCGTCTTGATCCCGAAGCCGGGGATGCGCAGCAGGGTCTCGCGCGGCGCCCGGTTCACCTCGACAGGGAAATGGTGGCGGTTCGCCAGGGCCCAGGCCAGCTTTGGGTCGATGGCAAGATCGAGATTGCCATCGGGGGTGACACCCGTGATCTCGTCCAGCGCGAAGCCATAGAAGCGCAGCAGCCAGTCGGCCTGATAGAGCCGGTGTTCGCGTTCCAGCGGCGGGCGGATCAGGGGCAGTTTCGCCGTCGCGTCGGGGATCGGCGAAAAGGCCGAGTAATAGACGCGCTTCAGCCTGTAGCTGGAATAGAGCCGGGTGGACTGGGCCAGCACGGTGGCATCGGTGCTGCCATCGGCGCCGATGATCATCTGGGTGCTTTGCCCGGCGGGGGCGAATTTCGGCGGGCGCCTGCCGGTATGGCTGCGCTCCTTTGCTGCCTCCTTGCGCATCCGCACATCGGCCATGGCGCGGCGAATCTGGGCGGGGTTCTTTTCCGGCGCATAGGCGGCGACGGCGGCATCGGTGGGCAGTTCGACATTGATCGACAGCCGGTCGGCGAACAGTCCGGCCTGTTCGATCAGCAGCGGATCGGCGTCGGGTATGGTTTTCAGGTGGATGTAGCCCCGGAAATTGTGGGTTTCGCGCAGGGTCTGGGCGATGCGCACCATGTCGGCCATGGTGGCATCGGGGCTGCGGATGATTCCCGACGACAGGAACAGACCCTCGATATAGTTGCGCCGGTAGAATTCCAGCGTCAGGTGCACCACCTCTTCGGGGGTGAAACGGGCGCGTTCGACATTGGACGACACGCGGTTGATGCAATAGGCGCAATCGTAGATGCAGAAATTCGTCATCAGGATCTTGAGCAGACTGATGCAGCGCCCGTCGGGCGCATAGGCGTGGCAGATGCCGCTGCCCGTGGTGCTGCCAAGGCCGGTCCCATCGCGCGAGCCGCGTTTCGCGGTGCCGCTGGACGCGCAGGAGGCATCGTATTTCGCGGCGTCCGACAGGATCGCGAGTTTCTGCTGAAGGTCGAGTTTCCCCATGCCGTTCACTATATGTTCGGGATCGGGGCGCGCAAGGGTACGCAGGGCGGGCGCGACGGTTTGTAGCCGCCGACCCGCGCCAAACCGCCCCGGCACCCGTTCGCCGATACCCGGCGAGCGATTCTGCGAATGTAGTTGCTCGTCGGTGCCCAGATGTTGTGTCGAGGAGGGCGAATCATCCTGGCAATGCAGTTTCGATGTCGGTTGTGTGTCACTGGTGCCGGAAAATGCAATTAACACTTAATTAACTAATTCTAAACGCTAACTTATCCTCATCGTTCTTTGGGGGAAGAGCCTCTTCACCTAAGGTCGTGCAATACAACTATAAATTGTATTCGGTCTTCGGTTGATATGTCGGTGGGTATCTGTCCCGAGAATCTGGGACGGATTACGGGCTGTGGACAGGACACGACAGTCAACCGATTATTAAGATCAGATCAGAAAAAATCCTGTTGACCAGATAGGCCCGGATACGTCAGTTTGTGGACGTCGGCAGAGCGGCCACAAGATATGGTGGTTGATCAAAGTCGAGACCATAGACATGCAGGCCCGTGTGACGGGCGCAACCGGCCGGTGACGGTGTCCGGTTCCCGGGCCAGTCCCGGAAAGTGCAGAGCGAGGCGCCATGCAACGACATGGCGCCGACCGATTGAAACGCAAGATTGATGGGGCAGACCGACAGATGAAGATCGAACGCACATTCACCCGCGCCGGTGCCGACGCCTATTCGACGCTGGACTTCACCACAGTGGTGTCCGAAATCCGCAATCCCGACGGCACGGTGGTCTTTCGCAACGCAGCGGTTGAGGTGCCGACCACCTGGTCGCAGGTCGCCAGCGACGTCATCGCGCAGAAATACTTCCGCAAGGCGGGTGTGCCCGCGGTGACCAGGGCGGTCCGCGAAAAGGACGTGCCGGAATTCCTCTGGCGGTCGGTGCCCGACGAGGACGCTTTGGCCAAACTCCCCGAAGCCGAGCGGTTCGGTGGCGAGACGTCGAGCAGGCAGGTGTTCGACCGGCTGGCAGGGGCCTGGGCCTATTGGGGCTGGAAGGGCGGCTATTTCACCAGGGAGTCCGACGCGCAGGCGTATTTCGACGAGATCCGGTTCATGCTGGCCACGCAAAAGGCCGCGCCAAACAGCCCGCAATGGTTCAACACCGGGTTGCACTGGGCCTATGGCATCGACGGCCCAGCGCAGGGGCACCATTACGTGGATTACAGGACCGGCAAGCTGACCAAGTCCAGGTCGAGCTACGAGCATCCGCAGCCGCACGCCTGCTTTATCCAGTCGGTGGCCGACGATCTGGTGAACGACGGCGGCATCATGGATCTGTGGGTGCGCGAGGCGCGGCTGTTCAAGTATGGCAGCGGCACCGGCACCAATTTTTCCTCGCTGCGGGGGCAGGGCGAAAAGCTGTCGGGCGGCGGCAAGTCGTCCGGTCTCATGGGGTTCCTCAAGATCGGCGACCGGGCGGCCGGCGCGATCAAGTCGGGCGGCACCACCCGGCGCGCGGCGAAAATGGTGATCGTCGATGCGGACCACCCCGATATTGAGGATTTCATCAACTGGAAGGTCATCGAGGAACAGAAGGTCGCGTCCATCGTCGCCGGATCGAAGATGCACGAGCAGAAGCTGAACGCCCTGTTCGCCGCGATCAAGGCGTGGGACGGGCTGGAAGCGGATGCATACGATCCGGCGAAGAACGATGCGCTGAAGGCGGCGATCCGGGACGCCAAGAAGGTGGCGATCCCGGAAACCTACGTCAAGCGGGTGCTGGACTATGCGCGCCAGGGCCACACCAGCATCGAGTTTCCCACATACGACACGGATTGGGACAGCGAGGCCTATTCATCGGTCTCCGGCCAGAACTCCAACAATTCCATCCGCGTCACCGATGCGTTTCTGAAAGCTGTCGAGCAGGACGGCGACTGGAAGCTGATAAACCGCAAAGACGGGTCAGTTTCCAAGACGATCAAGGCCCGCGATCTGTGGGAACAGGTGGGTCACGCCGCCTGGGCCTGCGCCGATCCGGGCATCCAGTTCCACGACACGGTGAACGACTGGCACACCTGTCCGATGGATGGGGCGATCCGGGGATCGAACCCTTGTTCCGAATACATGTTCCTGGACGATACGGCGTGCAACCTCGCGTCGATGAATCTGCTGACCTTCCTCAAGGACGGGCAGTTTCAGGTCGAGGATTACATGCACGCGACGCGGCTCTGGACCGTGACGCTGGAAATCAGCGTGACCATGGCGCAGTTCCCGTCAAAGGAAATCGCCCAGCGGTCCTATGATTTCCGCACCCTCGGTCTTGGCTATGCCAACATCGGCGGGTTGCTGATGAACATGGGCCACGGCTATGACAGCGATGCGGGCCGCGCGCTGTGCGGCGCGCTGACGGCGGTGATGACCGGCGTGTCCTATGCCACATCGGCCGAAATGGCGCGCGAGCTGGGGGCGTTCCCGGGCTATGCAAGGAACGCCGAGCATATGCTGCGGGTGATCCGCAACCACCGCACGGCGGCCCATGGTTTGGCGCAGGGGTACGAGGCGCTGGCGACCAACCCGGTGCCGCTGGACCATGCAAACTGCCCCGATCAGCGGCTGATCGCCGTGGCGCAAGAGGCCTGGGACGAGGCGCTGAGCCTTGGGCAGGCGCACGGCTATCGCAACGCGCAGGTCAGTGTGATCGCCCCCACCGGCACCATCGGTCTGGTGATGGATTGCGACACCACTGGGATCGAACCCGATTTCGCGTTGGTGAAGTTCAAGAAGCTGGCGGGCGGGGGGTATTTCAAGATCATCAACCGCTCGGTGCCCGCGGCTTTGGAAAACCTCGGCTACGGCTCCGCCCAGATCGAGGAAATCATCGCCTATGCGGTCGGTCATGGATCGATCGGCAATGCCGCTGCCATCAACACCACGTCACTGATCGGGCATGGGTTCGGCCCCGCCGAGATCGCCAAGGTCGAGGCGGCCCTGCCGTCGGCCTTCGACATACGCTTCGTGTTCAACCAGTGGACGCTGGGGGAGACATTCTGCCGCGAAACGCTGGGCATCCCGGCCGAAAAGCTGTCCGATCCGACGTTCGATCTCTTGCGCCATCTGGGCTTCACCAAGGGCGATATAGAGGCCGCCAACGACCATGTCTGCGGAACGATGACGCTGGAGGGCGCGCCGCACCTGAAAACCGCCCATTACCACATCTTCGATTGTGCCAATCCCTGCGGCAAGACCGGGCGGCGGTTCCTGTCGGTCCACAGTCATATCCACATGATGGCGGCGGCCCAGTCGTTCATTTCCGGGGCGATTTCAAAGACCATCAACATGCCCAACAGCGCCACCATCGCCGATTGCCAGGCGGCCTATGAATTGTCGTGGTCGCTGGGCGTGAAGGCCAATGCGCTGTATCGCGACGGCTCGAAACTGTCGCAGCCCCTGGCGGCGTCGCTGGTCGGGGATGACGAGGAGGCCGAGGAAATACTGGCCTCCGGGTCGGACCGCGAAAAGGCCATCGTGCTGGCCGAAAAGATCGTCGAGAAGATCATCGTGAAGGAGATCATCCGCTCAAACCGCGAAAAGATGCCCCAGCGGCGGCGCGGATATACCCAAAAGGCCATCGTCGGCGGGCACAAGGTGTACCTGCGCACCGGCGAATACGGCGACGGCAAGCTGGGCGAGATCTTCATAGATATGCACAAGGAAGGGGCCGGTTTCCGGGCGATGATGAACAACTTCGCCATCGCCGTGTCCGTGGGTCTGCAATACGGAGTGCCGCTCGAGGAATTTGTCGATGCGTTCACCTTTACCAAATTCGAACCGGCAGGCATGGTGCAGGGCAACGAGACGATCAAGAACGCTACCTCGATCCTCGACTATATCTTCCGCGAACTGGCGGTTTCCTATCTGGACCGCACCGACCTGGCCCATGTTCAGCCCACCGGCGACACGTTCGACGATCTGGGTCGCGGCGAGGAGGAGGGCAAGCGCAACTTCACCGAGGTACCGGGCAGCCGGGCGGCCACGCAACTCGATGTGCTGAAACAGGTCGTGTCCACCGGATACCTGCGCAACCGCCTGCCCCAGGAGCTGCGTGTGGTGCAGGGCGGCGCGATGAGCGCCGCCGTCGGCCAGGTGGTGGCGACGCTGCAGGCGGTGACGCCCGATCTGCAGGTGCAGAACGCGGTCGCCGCGTCCGTCGCGCTGGACGCCCGCGCCAAGGCGCGGATGCAGGGCTTTGAGGGCGAGGCCTGCGGCGAATGCGGCAATTACACACTGGTGCGCAACGGCACCTGCATGAAATGCAACACCTGCGGCGGAACAAGCGGGTGCAGTTGAGGAGTTTCCGATAAAAAAGGAAAAGGGCAGGGTAGCACCGGACGGATAGCACCCTGCCTGGACCGCACCTGTTGAGCCGGAGGTTCGAATGTGTCAAAATGCGGGCAGTATTGCAACTCCTTCGGTTGAGTCGATGTCAATTCCGTGATCTCCCAAACCGAACAAATAGGTTCATCCGGCAAAACTTTCGATAGGTCTTGGATCTTGGTGGCAATGCTGGTGCCGTTTTTCCTTTCTGAGCGTCGATACCATGCTGTTGCCTTTGTCGACGATCAGGAACTCGCATTGTCCCGGGATGCAGGTCTGGTCCTCGCCCAAGGCTGACGGGCCGGTCGCCCCAGCGTGACCCCGACGCGGGGCCTTTCGCGCAGCCGACGATGGCCTGTCGGACCGATGGCAGAGCTTTCGTCTCGACGCATCACGCCGACCATGCACCCGGATCGCTCACAGCCCCGCGCGCTACCGGTCACTGCTGTGGCGGATGACCTCTCGACAATGCCGCGACCCCTGTGCGCGCCACCTCGGACAGGCCCAGAGGGCGCATCAGTTCGGCGAAGGCGTCGATCTTTTCCGGTGTGCCGGTGATTTCGAACACAAAGCTGGCAAGGGTCGAATCGACCACGTTGGCGCGGAAGATATCGGCAAGGCGCAGCGCCTCCACCCGCTTGTCACCAGTGCCCGCCACCTTGAACAGCGCCAGCTCGCGCTCCACACTGGGCCCCTCGACGGTGAGGTCGTGAACCTCGTGCACCGGCACGATCCGGCCCAGCTGCGCCTTGATCTGCTCGATGATGGCGGGTGTGCCGCGGGTGACGATGGTGATGCGCGAACGGTGGCCCAGATGGTCGGTCTCGGCAACCGTCAGGCTGTCGATGTTATAGCCGCGCCCGGAAAACAACCCGATCACGCGGGCAAGCACACCGGCCTCGTTGTCCACCACCACGGCAAGCGTATGGCTCTCGATCACGTCGGAGTTCGGATCGCGCAGGTCGTAGGCCGAATGGCGCGAGGTTCCCTTCTTGATCTTCAGCGGCGCCATGGTGCTCGTTTCCTTCCGGTTGCGTGCCCGGGACCGAAGCCGGGCTGCCGGACTTAAACATGTTTTAACGCCGTTAGGCCAGAGTGACGGGGCGCGTTCGTGAAAGGTGTTGTCTTGGCTGACCATACGGCAATCGATCCCTGCTCGGGGGCGGCGTTCGCCGCGATGATGGATGCCGTGCCCCCTGTTCTGGCCGCGACCCTCGCCTCCGGATCGATCTGGTTCTGGATGACCGACGCCGATCACCGCTTTACCGGCATCTCTGACCAGATGCATCGGCTGACGGGATCCTGTCCATCGCAGTATCTGGGCCGCTCCCGGATGGATCTGGTGGTCGGCCTGGGCGCATATACGCCCGAGGGCGAGGCCCATATCCGGTGTCTCAACAATCATGAACCGTTTCGCGATTTCACCTATCTTCATACGTTCGCCAGCGGGCGGCGATCCTGGGTCAGCGTCAGCGGACAGCCGATCACCGACGGCCAGGGCAACTTTCGCGGCTATCACGGCATCGCCCAACTGCTGTCAGGCGCGCTGGAACAGGCCGGAAACTCGCTCGAATCTGAACGCGAGCTTCTGGCTCATACCGCTGAGCTGCAGAGGCGGATCGATGTACGGACCGACGCGCTCGATCAGTCCTACAGGCTGCTGTCAGAAGTTCTCGAATCCATGGACCAGGGGCTGATGGTCTATGACGGGGCGCGGGACGGCACCTTCGATGTGCTGCTGGCCAACGCCCGCTATGCCACGCTGATGCAGTTGCCCAGATCGCTGGCCCAGGCCGGGCGCACCCTGAACGAGATCATGGATTACTGCGAGGCGCGGGGCGATTTTCGCAATCTTCCGGGCGGGCGTCAGGACGTCCGTGCGGCAGCGATCGACCGGCGGCCGATCCTTCTGGCGCCGGGCGACGGGTTGCGCACGATCCTGTATCACGCCATCCGCCGGTCCGACGCCGGTGGCGTCGTCACCCTGACCGACGTCACGGCGATGGAGGATCGCAAGAACGCGCTCGAACTGGCGCGCCGCACCGCACAGGACGCGGCCCATCTGCTGTCCGAGGTCGTCGAGGCGATGGGAGAGGGCCTGATGGTCAGCAGCGGATTGCGGCTGGATGATCCGGACAACCGGCTTATGATGGTAAATCCCGCCTATTGCAGGCTTTTCGATCTGGAGATGAAGGACATTCCGACCGGCATGTCGATGCGAGAGCACATGGCGTTTCTGATCAGACGTGGTGCGATGGAAAAAGACACCGACATTGCCGACGTCGAACGCAGGTTGAGGCGGGGCGGGCAGGTGATGTTCCACCTCCCCACGAACGGGCGCAGCTATTGCGTGCGCGCCAGCAGGCGGCCGTCGGGCGGGGTGGTGTTCGTGCATACCGATGTCACCGACCTTCACGCCCGCAACCAGCTTCTGGAAGGGGCGCGGCAGGACGCAGAGCAGGCGAACCGCGCCAAGTCGGACTTCCTTGCCGCCATGAGCCATGAGATCCGGACGCCGATGAACGGGATCGTCGGCATGGCCGAACTTCTGCTGGAAAGCGATCTTGACGATGATCAGCTGCTGTTCGCGCGCACCATCGTCGAATCAGGCGCCGCGCTGACCGATGTGATCGGCGACATCCTGGACTTCTCCAAGATCGAGGCCGGCAAGATGACCTTGTCCAGTGGCCCCGTCGATCTTGTCGCGGTGGCCGGGAATGTACGGCTGCTGCTGGCGGGGCGGGCCGGAAAATCGGACGTCGAGTTGCGGCTGGACTATCCGGACGATTTTCCGAGGTTGCGCGTCGGCGACGGAACGAGATTGCGCCAGATCCTGATCAACCTCGTGGGCAACGCGATCAAGTTCACCCATCGCGGCCACGTGACCATCGCCCTGCGCTGCGGCGCCGACGACGGCGTGATCCTGTCGGTCACGGATACCGGGATCGGCATTCCGTCCGACCGGCTGGCGTCGATCTTCAATGCCTTCGACCAGGTCGAGAACGGCGGCGCCGACCAGTACGGGGGCACCGGCCTTGGGCTGGAAATCACCCGTCGTCTGGTATATCTCATGGGGGGCAGCGTTTGGGCCAGCTCGGAAATCGGGCGCGGATCCGTGTTTACCGTCAACTTGCCACTCAGGCAGACGACGACGTGCCATGTCCCGGTCGCGCCCGTCCGGGACATGGGGTCCCATGACGGGGTCGCGGGGCGACACATCCTCGTGGCAGAGGACAACCGGACCAACCAGCTGGTGCTGCGGCACATGCTGGCCCCGTTGGGGGCGCGGCTGACATTCTGCAGCGACGGCGTTGAGGTGGTCGATGCGTTCTGCGCCCACGGGGCGGATGTGATCCTCATGGATGTGTCGATGCCCCGCAAGGACGGGATTGCGGCCACCCGGGATATCCGCGCCTGGGAAGAGGCGCGGGGACGTCACCCGAGCCCGATCATCGCGCTGACAGGCAACGCCACGTCGCAAGACCAGATCAGGTGTCTTGAGGTCGGGATGAACGGCTTTCTCACCAAACCTCTGAGCAAGTCGTCGCTTCTGGTGGAGATCGCCCGTGTCCTGCCGCAAGGCGACGCCGGAGCGACGAGGGTTCGGGCCGGGTAAGGTCACCGTGATCGCACGGGCCAAAGGTCGACCCGATGCACCCGCGGTCCGGTCGCCGATGCGATTGCCGCGCGCGGTTTCGTGTCCATGACGTCCGGCCGCGCCCCTGCCGCATCGACGCCAGGGCACGGCCCCCGGCAAGATTGCACTGGCAAGCCTCGGCAATATTCCGACCAATCAGGTGTCGCCCTACAGCTTGTCGGCTCACCCCCGGATGCACCGATCATCCGGTTTGGCAGGGTCCGAGCGGCGAGCAAGGCGCCACTTCCGTGAGGCATCCGCGGTTTGTCCGCTGCCGTCCAAAGCCTGTGTCGA
>JBGTLJ010000157.1:0-2074 GCA_041744175.1 Oceaniglobus sp.
GCCCGGCCCACGCACAGCACCGGGCGCGCCCCTGATCAGTCCTCGAACACCGCCGGGATGACCCGGCCGCCATCGTCAAGCCAGCCCGGAACCGGCAGCCCCTTGTCGCGCAGGAACGCGGGGTTGTAGAGTTTGCTCTGATAACGAGTCCCATAGTCGCACAGGATGGTGACGATGGTATGGCCCGGCCCGAGGTCGCGCGCCATCTGCATGGCGCCCGCGACGTTCACGCCGCTGGATCCGCCAAGGCAGAGACCCTCGCGCGACAGCAGGTCGAACACCACCGGCAACGCCTCGGCATCGGGGATCCGATAGCACAGATCGGGGGTGAATCCTTCGAGATTGGCGGTGATCCGTCCCTGTCCGATGCCTTCGGAGATCGAATCGCCCGGGTTCTCGTCGCCGGTATAGATCTTGAAAAGCCCGGCCCCTTCCGGATCGGCGAGGCCAAGCTTGACGCCCTTGGGCTGCAATGTCTGCGACACGCCGGCCAGGGTTCCGCCGGTACCGACCGCGCAAATGAAACCGTCGACCTGGCCCCCGGTCTGTTCCCAGATCTCGGGGCCGGTGGTTTCCACATGGGCCTGCCGGTTTGCGGTGTTGTCGAACTGGTTTGCCCAGATCGCGCCGTCGGGTTCGGATCTGGCCAGCGCGTCGGCCAGCCGACCGGAATAGCGCACATAGTTGTTGGGGTTCTTGTAGGGAACGGCGGGAACCTGCACCAGTTCGGCCCCCGCAAGGCGCAGCATGTCCTTTTTTTCCTGGCTCTGTGTTTCCGGGATGACGATCACGCATCGGAACCCCATGGACGAACCGACCAGCGCCAGTCCGATGCCGGTGTTGCCTGCCGTCCCCTCGACGATCGTGCCGCCGGGTTTCAGTTCGCCCCGCGCCACCGCGTCGCGGATGATGAACAGCGCCGCGCGGTCCTTGACCGACTGGCCCGGGTTCATGAATTCCGCCTTGCCGAGGATCTCGCACCCCGTGGCCTCGGACGGACCGTTGAGCCGGATCAGGGGGGTATTGCCGATGGCGGCGGTCAGATCGGTGTGGAATTCCATGTGCTGTCCTTCGGCTGTCCGGCCTCCTTTCTAGGCCCCCCAGTGCGCGAACTCAAGCAAAGGCGCCGGGCCGGCCCCGTTCGCGCAACAGCCAGAACACGCTCAGCAAAAGCGGCGAATTCTCGATCTCGCCCCGATCCGCCAGTGCCAGCAGCGCATCGAACCCCATGACATGGGTGCGGATGTCCTCGTGTTCCTCGGCAAGGCCGCCGGTGCCATCGGCCATGTCGGGCAGATCGCACAGCCCGACATAGCTGTAGAGAAACTCGGACACTCCCGCCGGGCTTGGATAGTGAGCGCCGATCTTCAGAAGACGCTGCAGATCCAGCCCCGCCTCCTCGACAGTTTCGCGGCGTGCGGCATCCTCGGGGGTTTCGCCGGGGTCGATGCGCCCCGCGACAGGCTCCAGGCTCCAGGGCACGGGATCGCCGCGCAGAAAGATGCCGAACCGGAACTGCTCCACCAGCAGCACCCTGTCGCGGACCGGATCGTATGGCAGGACCGTGACCGCATCGCCCATGGCAAACCCGGCCCGGTTCATCCGCGCACTTTGCCTGCCGTCGAACCGGCGGTGGGTCAGATCGTGTTCGGCGACGGCGAAGAAATGCGCATAGGGCTGTCGCGCCTCGATCACCGTGACGTCGCCCCGCTCCATCCCGGCGCGATGCCAGGACAGCACCGGCTTGTCCGCGACCGCGCGCAGGGCCGATCCGGCACGCACCCGGATCATCGTCATCCGGAACCGCAATTCCTCGTCGCTCACCCGCCCGATGAGCGACATCACCTCATGTGCCGCAGCCCGGGTCATCCCGCCCCAGCCCGCCTGCCAGTCGGCAAGGTTCCAGGCGGCATCCCCCGGCAGCTCGCTTTCGCCGGGGCGATAGACCAGCGCCGGGCGGACGCCCGCGTCGGTTCGCACCTCAACCGGCAAGGCATGATAACCGAAGCCGGATTCGTAGAAATCCAGCCGCGCCCGCGCCGTGTCCGTCAGATCGCTCAGCACCAGCCCCACC
>JBGTLJ010000158.1:0-4748 GCA_041744175.1 Oceaniglobus sp.
GAACCGTACCCGCACCGGTGCGCTGACCGGTGCGGCGATCGGCGCGGTTTTGGGTGGCACCCGCGAAAGCGGCAGTGACCGTCTGCGAAACGCCGCCGTCGGCGCCGCCATCGGTGCAGCGGGGGGCGCAGTCGTCGGCAACGTTCTGGACCGTCAGGCGGCAGAATTGCGCGACGATTTCAGCAGCGGCGCCATCGACGTCGTGAATACAGGCGACGAACTTGTCGTGCGGATGCCCCAGGACATCCTGTTCGCCACCGACAGCGCCTCCGTCTCCGGCGGGCTGCGCGGCGATCTGGGCGTACTGGCGGCGAACCTCAACCGTTATCCCAATTCGGTGGTCGAGGTGCAGGGTCACACCGACAACACGGGCAGCTCGGGCTACAACCTCAACCTGTCGCAGCAGCGTGCACAGGCGGTGACGTCGATCCTCGCGTCAAACGGCGTGTCGCAGTCCCGCCTGCGTGCCATCGGCTTTGGCGAGGATCGCCCGATCCAGTCGAACCTGACGCCAGAGGGGCGTTCCCAGAACCGGCGCGTGGACATCATCATCCGTCCCACCACCTGACGGAACTTCGGGGGCCGGGCATTTCGATGCCCGGCCCCGTGCTTCTTTGCCTTGCCTGGCGGACGGCGCGGTTATGAAACCTGACCACTCCTCCCTGGGCATGAACCTCAGGGCGTTTCAAAGGGCCCGGCCGGAAAAGGTGTGCAATACGATCGGACACCAGATCGAAGTCTTGATCCTGCGCAGCATACTACGGCTCGGGCCCGGGACGGTCCGCATGGCCAGCTACGCCCATCCGACATTCGTTGAATCCGCCTTCGGCGATCGGCAGGAAAGCGCACGCATCGGGCGGCAACGGCCGGACTACGGCACCGATCGCAGTATCCAGTATGAAAAGGGGGCCGATGCACCCCCGCGCACGGCCCCAAATCATTGTGGCGCAGCCTGAGGATCAGTGCAGCTTCGCGCTTACCGTCTTGATCGATTCGTCGATCAGCGCACTGGCCCGCGCGCCGTCCATCCCCTTGGCCAGAACATCTGCTGCGGCGGCGATGGAAATCTGGATCGCCTGGTCGCGCACCTCTTTCACGGCATTTGCCTGAGCCGACTCGATCTGCTCTTCTGCGGCCTTGAGCCGACGTTCGATCGACACCTCCAGATCATGACGCGCCTTGGCGGCGGCCGCGTCCGCTTCTTCCTTCGCCGCAGCCACGATCCGGTCGGCTTGGGCCTGCACATCGCCATGCTTGCGCTCGTAAGAGGCGAGCAGGGTCTGTGCCTCTTCCCGAAGGCCGCGCGCCTCGTTCAGATTGCTCCGAATCCCCTCGGCACGACTGTCCAGCATCGCCAGGACCTTGCCGGGAACCTTGAAATAGATCAGGACGCCGATGAAGACGATAAAGGCGATCACCACGATGAAATCGGTGTTGCCCAGCGAAAAGAACGGCCCTGTGGCTGCCACGGCCGGACCGGCCGTGGCAGCGGGGATCGCGGTCAGAACAAGCCTTGCCGTTGGTCTCATGTCTTCAGCCTTTCGGTAACGGCAGTGTCGATGGCCGCCTTGTCCGCTTGCCCGCCCAGCGCCGCGACGATGGCCTGAGCCGTTTCGCGCGCCACCTCTTCGACGCTCTGGATGGAGTTGGCGCGGATTTCACCGATCGCCTTTTCCGATTCCGCCGATTTCACCGCGATCTCGGCGTCGGCCTTGGCGATGGCATCGTCCAGATCGCTCTGGATGTCGGCCTTGGCCGCGGCGACGATCTTGTTGGCCGCGGCGCGTGCATCGGCCAGCGCCTTGTCATAGGTCTTTTCGGCTTCGACGGCTTTCAGTTTCAGTTCTTCGGCGGCGGCAATGTCGTTGGTGATCGTGCCCTGCCGTTCGGCCAGGACGGATCCGATCCGGGGCAGCGCGACCCGTGACAGGATGTAATAGATCGCCAGCAGGGCGACGACCAGCCAGAAGATCTGGTTCGGGAAGGTCGAAAAATCGAGCTGTGGCATGCCCGCTTCCACCTCGGCGGCCACGATCTCTCCGTCTGCAATCACTGTTTGCGTTGCCATCGCGTCCCCCTGACGTGTTGAAATCGCGCGGGGACGGCGCCTCCGCCCTCCCCGCCCACAGCTCGGTCAGATCAGACCGCGAACATCAGCAGCAGCGCCACGAGGAACGAGAAGATCCCCAGCGCCTCGGCGAACGCGATGCCGATGAACAGGGTCGCGGTCTGCCCGGCGGCCGCCGACGGATTGCGCAGCGCGCCCGCCAGGAAGTTGCCGGCCACGTGGCCCACACCGATTGCTGCGGCGCCAGACCCGATGGCGGCGAGGCCCGCGCCGATGAATTGACCCATTTGTGCGATATCGCCTTCCATGTCTTCTCTCCTTGCAATGGAATTCAGTCTGTGTGGTTCCGGGCAGGCCCGGGATGTCGGTCGGGGAATTCCCCGGTTGCCTCAGTGGCTCGGGTGCAGCGCATCCTTGAGGTAGACGCAGGTCAGGATGGTGAACACATACGCCTGGATGAACGCCACCAGCACTTCTAGGGCATAAACGCCCACCATGCCAATGATCGCGATGGGGGCGACGGCGGCCACGGCGGCAAAGCCCGCAAAGACCTTGAGGACCGCGTGGCCTGCCATGATGTTGCCGGCAAGACGGATCGAATGGCTGACGGGACGCACGAAATACGAGATCAGTTCGATGAGCGCCAGGATCGGCCGCAAGGCCAGCGGCGCGCTGCTGACCCAGAACAGTCCCAGGAACGCGGCGCCGTTCTTGACGAAGCCAAGGATTGTCACGGTAAGGAACACCGCCAGCGCCAGCAGGGCCGTCACCGCGATATGGCTGGTGGTGGTGAACGACATCGGGATCAAGCCAAGGAAATTGGCGCAGACGATGAACAGGAACAGCGTCATGATGTAGGGAAAGTATTTCAGACCCTCCTTTCCCGCCACATCCTCCACCATCTTGTGCACGAACCCATAGGCCAGTTCCGCGACTGACTGGGCCCGCCCGGGCACCACCGACCGGCCACCGGTGCTGATGACCATGATCAACAGCACGGCAACCACGGCCAGTGCCAGCCACAAGGTTGCGTTGGTGATGGTGAACATGCCCACGGGTCCATCGCCGAACAGCGGCGACACGATGAACTGATCCATCGGGTGGATGCTCAGCCCGCCTGTTTCACCGGCGCTTTCAGTTGCCATCGCCCTGGTCCTCCTTGTCCTGAACATCCCGACCGATGCCATGGGTGCGTATCGCATCGTCCTGAAGCTGTTTCGCTGTGCGCATCATCGTCTTGACACCCGCAGCAAGGCCCAGCCCCACAAAGATCAGCATGAACACCGGAAGCGTGCCAAACAGCACATCCAGCCCGTATCCGATGCCGAAACCGATCCCCAGACCGGCAACAAGCTCTATCACCATCCGCCATGCCGTATTGGCCGTGGAATAATGTTCGTCGGACCGCGGCTTGGGCGCATGCGCCACCCGTGCAGCCTTGATCCGGTCGTCCAGGACCTTCAGCTTCGCGGTTTCGGTATCCTTGTCCACGGTGCATCCTGCCGTTCGCTCGCGGGACACTATGCACGCGACTGCCCCGAGTCAACCAGACGTCAGAGTGCATCAAGGGACTGAAATCACAATGTATTATCTGAGAGTCACTGAAATGGCCGACACCTGGACGAGGCACTGTCATTCAACCATCCGGTTGACCTTTGATCAGACTAGGACCATATGGAGCGATGACCGATGCCCTGGATTCCTGCTTCTCGGCGCTTGCCGATCCGACCCGCCGGGCGATTCTTACGATGCTGCTGGAAGATGACATGGCGGTCACCGATGTCGCCGCGCCAATCGCCATGTCACTTGCCGCAGTGTCCAAGCACCTGTCGGTGCTGGCGGCAGCGGGGCTGATCGTTCAGGAAAAGAGAGGGCGGGTCAAATGGTGCAAACTGGACCCCGACGCCCTGCGCGACGCATCCGTGTGGATGTACGCGTTCGGTATGTTCGAAGCCGTCAATCTGGACGCCTTCGAACGGTTTCTCTCTGCGGAACTTGTGGATCAGCCGGGATCGGACAATTCTGGCCCGTGCGTCACATCACAAAGGATATGATCGCAATTACGATGACCACCAGGCCGACGATGTAAATAATATTTCGCATGGTTACTCCCCTCATGTGAGAACGCAACGTCGCGTCCTGCCCAATGTTCCAGTCTGACGCTGCCAAAGACAAGATCTGAAACGCAAAACGGCGCCACCGGGGCGCCGTTTCATCATTCTATCACAGCCAAAAAACGCTGCAATGCAAGGATCAGCCGTCGTTGCCGCCGCCCGATCCCATGCCGCCCATGGTCGTGGTGGTGGTGGCCGTCTCGTCGTCGTCGTCGCCCAGCGCGCCAATCAGCAACACCGCGCCAAGGACGGCTGCCACCGCACCGGCGGCGCCAAGCGAGCCGAAGCCGGAATTGGGGGCGGCGACGATCACGGGCGCGGCCACGACGTTGTCCTCGGCGGGTGCGTTTATGCCACCGGCCGTGGCGGCACTGACGCCCAGCGCCAGGGCGGTGGCGGCCAGGGCCGAAACGATGCTGGTCTTCTTCATAAGCTTGTCTCCATAGGTCTGTTAAGCGATTTGTCTTGTTCTTCGCGCGTGTGACATGGCCGTGTCAACGGCCGCATCGGCCCAATCTTCCGAATGCCCGCGCGTCGGGTCGTCATTCACGACTTTTCGCATCCCG
>JBGTLJ010000159.1:0-2436 GCA_041744175.1 Oceaniglobus sp.
GCGGATCACCGGGCGGGATGACGTGGAGAGGGACGGGCGGGAGGCGGGCGCGGAGCGCGCCGACCGAAGCTCAGTGCAGGAGCGGTTGCGCGCGGCGCTGGACAGGGACCGGGGCGGCAAGCGGGATGCGGGCGCTGAAGACAGCCAGAAGCCGTCGATCCGGGAGCGGCTGGACGCGGTGCTGAACAAGCCCCGAGAACGGCTGGACCTTGAGGAAGACCGCGAAGTGGAGCGGGACGAGGACGAGCGCGAAATCCATCGGGAGATCGATCGGGACCGTGGCCTCAGTCACTGACCTGCCAACCGTGTTTAACGGGATCGAGGCTGTGTGGAAGGTGGGCCGTGGAAGAGGTCACAGCCAGGCGTCCGGGACTGGCCGCGCTTTATCGTTCCGGAAACATCTCTTGGGGGAATGCCCGCAGCAGAGGGCAGACGGCCCCGTCCTGCCATGATACAAAACTTCCATGACCTGATTTTCCCACCGCTTCGCATCCGACTCGGATTTCTCCGTGACAAACGGCGTGCGCAAGCGAAAGGAAAATCCGATGGCCCGCCCACAGCTTCCACCCATCCAGGGCCGACGTTTCGACATCGAGACGCTTCAGGACAACGCGTTCAGTCTGAACCGACAGACCACGAGGGGGCCGACCTGGCTCAGGCACGGCGGAAAAATTGCCTATGTCGTGCTGACGGAAGAACTGTTCGATACACTCTGGCCCGATCCGCAGAGGGCATAGAGCATCGATGAAATGCCACACCGATACGATGAGCTGTTGCTCAGGGGGCTGACGGCTGCGCTTTCCGATGAAAAGGACGAGCGATAGTCATTTCAAGGAGCTTCATGTCGCGAAGCTGAAAGCGGCAATGCGTTCGGTCCGATTTCTTGTCGTTCCGAACGTATCTGCAAAAAGGGCTATGTTGAGAGTTCAGTTGCGAATGGGTCATTGTGTGGATGTGCGGACGCTGCCTGCGATGCTGAGCGCTGCGAATATCAAGGCGGCGACGCAGACAATGGACGGTCCTGCTGGTGTGTCGAATATGTAGGCTGCCCGCAGCCCGACCAGAGCCGAGACACTGCCGATGCCTGCCGCCACCAAAACCATGCTCTCGGGCGTCCGGCTCAGGGGTCTCGCGGCAGCGGCGGGGATGATCAACATCGCGGCGATCAGCAACACCCCCACGACCTTGATCGCGACGGCGACCGTGATGGCCAGCGCAAGCGTCAGGACCAGTTGTTCCCGCTTTGGGTCGATCCCGCTGGCATAGGCCAGATCCTCGTTCAGCGTCGCGGTCAGAAGTGCCGACCAGCGCCAGCCGATGAGCGCCACGACAAGGGCCGCACCGCCCCAGATCACCGCAAGGTCCATGCGCGACACGGCCAAGATGTCGCCGAAGAGATAGGCCATCAGGTCGATCCGGATGCCGGTCAAGAACGACACCGCGACCAGCCCGAAGGCGAGCGCAGAATGTGCCAACACCCCCAGCAAGGTATCCATCGCATAGCCGCGCCCGGTCAGAAGATTGACCGTCAGCGCCATCAAAAGAGCAATCACCATGGCCCCGGCAAAAACCGAGATCGACAGTGCCAGTGACAGCGCGACGCCAAGGATCGCAGCATGGGCCGTCGCATCGCCAAAATAGGCCATGCGCCGCCACACGACGAAGCAGCCCAAAGGGGCCGCCGCAAGTGCGACACCGATCCCGGCCATCGTGGCGCGCATCATGAAATCATCCAGCATCATTCGGCGGCTTCCGTATGGTCATGGTGATGATCGTGCCCGTGGTCATGCCCATGATCGTGATCGTGACGATAAAGCGCCAGCGCCCCCATTGTGCCTGACCCGAAAAGTGCGCGGTATTCGGGGGCCGAGGCGACAACCTCTGGCGTTCCTTCACAGCAGACATGACCGTTGAGGCAGATCACCCGGTCCGACGCGCTCATGACCACGTGCAATTCGTGGCTGATCATCAGGACGGCGCAGCCGGTGTCGCGCCGCACCGTCTCGATCTGACGGTAGAAGGCGGCCGACCCCGGCTGGTCCAGCCCCTGCGTTGCTTCGTCCAGCAGCAGGAGCTGGGGCTTGCCAATCAACGCACGCGCCAAAAGTACACGCTGGAACTGCCCGCCGGAAAGGCGTGACATCTGCGCGCCGGACAGGTCCGGCACACCGGCCTGTGCGAGCGCCTTGGCGATGGGCTCAGGCGCGATCCCACCCGGCAAGCGTAAAAACCGCGCGACAGTCATTGGCAATGTCGGGTCGATATGCAGCCGTTGCGGGACGTAGCCCAGACGCACACCCGACCCGCGAGTCACTTGCCCCCGCGCTGGCTTCACCGCGCCTATGATGGCGCGCAGCAGGCTGGTCTTGCCGGAGCCGTTCGGGCCGACAATCGTGACGATCTCTCCCGGCTCGACCCTGAGCGATACGTGCGACA
>JBGTLJ010000160.1:0-2969 GCA_041744175.1 Oceaniglobus sp.
AGGGCATCTACGCCTTCGTCTCGCTGATGCGAGGGGTCGAGCCGACCGAGGACCTGCGCAAGGCGCTCGCCGACTGGGTGCGCGGCGAGATCGGCCCGATCGCCAAGCCCGACCTGATCCAGTGGGCGCCGGGCCTGCCAAAAACCCGCTCGGGCAAGATCATGCGCCGGATCCTGCGCAAGGTGGCCGAGAACGACTACGACAGCCTCGGCGACACCTCGACCCTGGCCGAACCCGAGGTCATCGACGACCTGATCGCGAACCGGATGAACCGCACCTGACGCCGACGGCATCGCCGATACCGGACGATGCCGTTCACGGGCCAACAGCTTGCCGAAGTAGCTGGTCGAAGCGATCCAAATCGCGCCGCGCGTCTGCGCGACGTTAATCCATCGCAAATTCGTCGTGAAAGCTGTGACCCTACGTCAGCCTGCAAATGGGCGACTGCGGGGGAACCTCGCCCGCTGTGACACCTTGTGCAGCTACAAATAATCGCGAGGAACCAACGATGATGTCCATGAAAACCCTGCTGCTGGGAAGCGTCGCCGTATTCGCTCTGGCGCAGACGCCCGCCATCGCCCAGACCACGGCGATCGAACCCGCGCAGGACGATGCCGCGCAAGCCCCCGAGGCGGTTGACGGCGCCGACGCCACCGCTCCCGCTCTGGACGGCCAGATCGTCGTGGAACAGGCCGAACCGGAAGTTCTGGTGGACGTGCCCGATCCGACCATCACCGTCGATCAGCAGCAGCCCGTCGTCACCGTCGAACAGCCGCAGCCCACCGTCACCGTCGATCAGGCCCGCCCGACCGTCACCGTCGAACAGGCCGCGCCGATCATCACGGTCACGCAGGACCAGCCCACCGTCACGGTGAACATCCCCGAGCCGATCGTGACCGTCACCATGCCCGAGCCGACCGTCAACGTCGATCAGGCCGACCCGACCGTCCAGGTCGAGCAGCCGCAGCCGATCGTGCGCTTCGTCCGTCCCGAACCGGAAATCGTGGTGAACGAGTCCGAGCCGGAAATCACCGTGAACCAGGCCGAGCCGAACGTGAACGTCACCGGCAGCGACGCAGCACAGGTCGAGATTCAGCAGGCCGAGCCCGAGGTGCAGATCGACACCGCCGAATCGGCCGACGTGCAGCTTCAGACCGCCGACCCCGAGGTGAACATCGAAAGCGCCGACGAGGCCGAGGTGAACGTCGATCAGGGCGATCCGGTGGTGAACATCGAGGAAGGCGCCGAGGCCGAAGTCGAGGCCGAGACCGCAGAAGCCCCCGTTGCGGAGACCACGGAGGAGACCGCTCTTGAAACGGTCGAACCCGAGGCAGCCGAGGCAGACGCGGTCGTCGTCGCACCGGAAGAGGCAGCCGACGATACGTCGGTGATGATGTCCGACATGGCGCCGCGCGCGGGCTTCCAGACCGTCACCTACGATCAGCTGACGGCCGAGGATCTGGAAGGCGCCACTGTCTATGACGCGAATGACGAACGCATCGGAGACATCTCGGAACTGGTATTGAACGGCAACGAGATCTCGGCCGCCGTGGTCGATATCGGCGGCTTCCTCGGCCTCGGGGCGACGCCGGTGGCGTTGCAGATGGCCGACATCTCGGTTCAGCGCGCCGATGCCGATGGTCTGGTCCGCATCTACGTCGACCGGACCGAAGAGGAAATGCTGGCGATGGAGCCCTACGCCCAGTGACCCTCTAGCCAGCCGCAAAAGAAAGGACGGCCGGTGCACCAGCAACGGCCGTTTTCGTCAGCGACAATCGCGGCTGCCAATCGCAGCGGCAGCCCGTCGTCAGTTCGTCAGCGCCATGTCGGTGATGTCATGGGTCCACGCGGCATCACCCGGATCGGCGGTGATCACCGGATCCGATCCGCCCGACAGCAGCGACGCCACCGTGCGCTGGTAGTCCTCGACATCCAGCCGCCCGTCCGAACCTGCCGTCAGCTTGGCGATCTCCCCCATCATCCGTTTCTGGTGCTCTTCCGTCTGCGCGCCGGTCTCGTCGTTCTCCAGCACGATTTCGGCGGCCTCGTCGGGGTTCGCCTCGGCGTATTTCCAGCCCTCCATCGAGGCGCGCACGAATTTCGCCAGCGTCTCGCGGAACGCCTCGTCCTCCAGCCGGTCCTGCAGCACCCACAGACCGTCCTCCAGCGTGGCGACGCCCTGATCCTCGTATTTGAACGTCACCAGATCGTCCGGCGTCAGGCCGGCGTCGATCACCTGCCAGTATTCGTTATAGGTCATGGTCGAGATGCAGTCGGCCTGCTTTTGCAGCAGCGGATCGACGTTGAACCCCTGTTTCAGCACCTCCACCCCCTCGGCAGAGCCGTCGGTCGGGATGCCAAGCTGCGCCATCCACGACAGGAAGGGGTATTCGTTGCCGAAGAACCAGACGCCCAGGGTCCGGCCGGGAAAGTCCTCCGGCGTCTCGATGCCGCTTTCCTTCAGGCAGGTCAGCATCATGCCGCTGGCCTTGAAGGGTTGCGCGATGTTCACCAGCGCCAGCCCCTTTTCGCGCGCGGCCAGCGCCGACGGCATCCAGTCCACCATCACGTCGGCGCCGCCGCCCGCCAGCACCTGCGTCGGCGCTATGTCGGGGCCGCCCGGCTTGATCGTGACGTTCAGCCCCTCGGCCTCGTAAAAGCCCTTGTCCTGCGCCACATAGTAGCCGGCGAACTGCGCCTGCGTCACCCATTTCAATTGCAGCGTCAGGTCCTGGGCCTGCGCCGATGCGGCGCCCCCCAGCGCAAGCGCCGCGCCCATCATCACGTTCCGCATCCTGTTCCTCCGGTGCCGGTTAAGTGTTTCCGCGCCCACCTTAACTCCCGGCCGCGATGGTGCCAGCGGCATCGTCACGGCATCGTCACGCCACCCTCGCGGCCCGGGCCCGCTGCCCGCGCATTGTGCATCGCTGGCGCCGGGTCAGTCGCGCACCAGCGGCATCAGGTCGACG
>JBGTLJ010000161.1:0-2188 GCA_041744175.1 Oceaniglobus sp.
TGCCCTGACCCGCGCCTTTTCCGCGTATCCGCCCCAATGCGCCTCGCCCACCCTCCATCCAGTCAGCACCACCTTGTCGCCGACGCCGTAGCGCGGATCGTCAGATGCCTCGACCGTGCCGGCGAAATCGATCCCCGGCACATGGGGGTAATTGCGCACCAGCCCGCCCCCCGGCCCGATGCACAAGCCGTCCTTGTAGTTCAGCGTGGAATATTCGACCGCGACGGTCACGTCGCCATCGGGCAGCCTGTCCTCGCCGATCTCCTGCACCGCCGCCGCGGTCTTTCCGTCGCTGTCCTTTTCCACGATCAGGGCCCGAAACATCGCATTCTCCACTTCCAAGTTGTGTGCCGCCGGATCAGATCCAGAACGACTCTTTCACCGTCGCGGCGCGCGGCCCGTCCGGTGTGTCCACGCTGAGGGCGGTGCCCGCATCCCAATGGGTCATCCGGACCATGCCGATGGCCACGTTGGTGTCGAAATCCGGCGACCATGCCGCCGAACTGACCGTGCCGACGGCGCGCCCCTTGTCGTCGCGGACCGGCCAGAGGCTGTCGCAGACCCCCACCGGCGCCCCGTCGATGGCAATGGCACGGGTCTGTCGCACCGGCCCTTCCTTGGCCACACGCAGCAGCGCATCGCGTCCGATGCAGCCGATTGCGGTCTGGATCGAACAGAACCGCCCCAGCCCCGCCTCGTGGGGTGTGTTTTCCCGGGTCATGTCGTTGCCATAGCTGAGCAACCCCGCCTCGATCCGCTCGATCAGGTTGGGACAGCCTGCATGAACATCCAGATCGCGCCCGGCCTCGAACAGCGCATTCCACAGCGGCATGCCGATGTCGCTGCCGATCACATAGATCTCGAACCCGCCCTGCTTGGAATATCCCGACCGCGCGATCACCAGATCCCGACCCCGGAACTGGAACCAGCCGAACCGGAAGAACCGCACCGCGCGGACAGACTCCCCGAACACCCGCGCCATCAGATCCTCGGCCAGCGGCCCCTGCACGCCCAGCGGCGACACGTCCGGTTCGTCCACCAGCACGTCCAGCCGATAGCCATAGGCGATGCCCTTGACCCACAGCAGCAGGTCGGAATCGGCAATGGAAATCCACCAGCGATCCTCGGACAGCTTGACCGCCACCGGATCGTTCAGCATGCCGCCGGTCTCGTCCACCATGGGCACATAATAACACTGGCCCGCCAGCATCCCGCGCAGATCGCGCGGTGTCAGCATCTGCATCAGCCGTGCGGCATCGGGCCCGCGGATTTCCACCTGCCGTTCGCAGGCCACGTCCCAGACCTGCACCGCTTTTTTCAGGTGGTGATAATCTTCCTGCACCGACCGGAACACCGTGGGCAGCAACATGTGGTTATAGACGGTGTATCCCTTGACCCCCGCCGCCTCGACCCCGTCTGAAAACGGCGTGCGGCGCAGGCGGCGTGACGGCGCGATGGTGGCCATCTCAGCTTTCCGGCATGAGGAAAAGGTCGGTGTCGCCCGGCCGCGCGCCCGCCGCCGTCAGCATCGCGTGGATCTGGCCCCTGTGGTGGGTCTGGTGGTTGAAGAAATGCACCAGACACAGCGTCAGCGGGCGGGTGACGTTGCGCCTGGCGGCGCCGGAATACCAGGACAGCTCGCCCGACGTCGCCCGCATCCGCTCGGACCAGCCGACGATGCTGTCGTCGGCGGCTGCGCGCAAAGCCACGACATCGTCCCATGACGGCGCAAAGTCGACACTGCCCGCGATGCCCGTCTCCGGCGGCTCCCAGCGGTCGAAACGCGACATCCACATCGTGTCGCCCCACAACAGATGCGAAAACGTGCCTTGGATCGACCCGAAGAACGCACCCCGGTCAAGATTCCGCGCAGCTTCGTCCAGCGTATGCGCTGCACCAGTCAGGTTCCGGTTCTGCCAGCGGTTGTAGCGCGCCATCATGCGGCAAAATTCGGGCGTGATCGCGTCCATCTCAGACCTCCGGCATCATCGTCAGGTCGGTGTCGCCGGGCCGCGCACCCGCCGCCGTCAGCATCGCATGGATCTGACCCCGGTGGTGGGTCTGGTGGTTGAACATGTTGACGATGCAGACCCGCATGGGTTTGCGCACCTCGCGCCCCACCGCGAACGCGAACCATGCCACCTCGCGGTCGGTGTCCAGCACCCCGTCGGCCCAGGCGACGATGCGC
>JBGTLJ010000162.1:0-11456 GCA_041744175.1 Oceaniglobus sp.
CCGCAAAGGCGGGCATCCAGGCAGGCACCTCACCGCGAGTGGCGGCATCTTGCAAGCGGATGCTTGCCGCGGCTTTCGTCAGTTCTGAAAGCGCGGCGCCGACGGCACAGGTCGGTTCCGCAAGGCTGCATGTCGCAAGCAGTTGCGACGGGGCTTTCCCAACGTCTGGATAGCAACCATGTGGAATCGCCGGCCTGCAAAGAGAGGGAGTGTCCGGCGCATCTTGTTGCTGCATTATGTGGCGTGCTGGCGGTGATGCAGGCGGCGCGATCCAAGCGCCTTTCGTCTGAACCTTTTCAAATGTCTTGGAATGTCTTTGTCACGCCCGAAGCAGACGTCGGCGGGTGCAAACGGCCTGTCTCGAACTTGAAGTCCGATATGCGCGCTTGGCTTTGGGGCGCTGCGGTCCCGGCATGGCTCGACAGCCAGACCATGGAGTTGCTCTACCTGCGTGACGCGTTCGTGCCAGCACTGTCGAACACAAAGGAAGACGAGCCGATTTCACATCAGACGGAAAATTTCGCACGCGACGGGCTGCTGCTCTATGCCGAAGCCGGTCTGATGCCGCGCCAGATCTGTGCACGCAAAAAATTGTTCAGACTGTCTGTCAAAACCATCCTCGATGCGATCGGGGTCGCGCCGAAGCCGGAGGAGCCGCAGCTGAATGCCTGGCAGTTGGCCAGGTCCCGGGCCGTGCCGAAAGGCCGGGAGGGACAGGCCCGCGTGTTCCCCGCGCATGGTCGGACCGGGATCGGCCTCCATCGCAAGTTGTGGCGTCGATGGAACGAACAGGTTCGAGGATGTTTTCGAGTCTTGGTGGGGATCGTTTATACCCCGAACCGGCCTCATTCACCGATGACCGGTTGTCGCCTCCTGCGTCTGAAGCCACGTCACGACCGAGGCGCGTTTGGCGTCCATGTGATCGATCAGGGTGGATGCCAGTTTGCGGCCATTCCTCGCCACAAGAAACTCGAGAATTCTCTCATGTTCCTGAACCGCCGCATACCAGCGGCCCTCTGTCATGTTCGCCAGATACCGTGCCCGCTGCATGCGCAGTGACAACGCCTGACAGGAGGTGGTCAGGGTCCTGTTCCTTGCAGCAAGCAGAATGGCGCGATGAATTCTCTGGTTGATGCTGAAATAGGCATCCAGGTCCCTGTTCCCATAGCTGATGATCATCTGATCGTGCAATGCACGCACCTCTTCGATTTCGGCATCGGTGATATGGTTGCAGGCCAGTTCGCCGGACAAAGCCTCGAGCGCGCCGAGAACGGGAAAGACCTCTTCGACCTCCCCTTGGGTGACCAGAGTGATCCAAGCCCCGCGGTTTGGCTCCAACCGGACCAATCCATCTGATGCAAGAACCTTCAATGCCTCTCTGAGCGGGGTGCGCGAAACCCCGAACCGATCGCACAAAAGCTTTTCGGGCACTTTGGAACCGGGGGCCAGTTCTCCATTGATGATCAGCATCTGCAGGCGGTCCACCAGCTCGTGATGCAGCGACTTGCGCGTGATCGGCTGGGTTTCCTGCATCATCTGTTGCTTCGCCTTACCTTTGCAGGGCCATTTCAAGAAGACGCGCAACGTGGATCGGTCTGCGTGCCGTCGTATCTGCCACCTGATGTCGGCAGGATGTGCCGTCTGCAACGATCACCGTATCCCTGTCCGCCTTCCTGACCGCAGGCGCCAGATCCAACTCTGCCATTTTGCGGGAAACCTCGTGAGTGTCCACACCGTACCCGAACGCGCCGGCCATGCCACAGCAGCTCGTCTCGACCACTTCGACTTCCGTATCGGGCAACAGAGACAGGGTCTTTTCGATACTGGACATGGCACCCATCGCCTTCTGATGGCAGTGCCCATGGAGCAGGACCTTTCGGGCGGGGGAGGTCAACGGAAGGCGGAACTCCGGGTTGCCTTCCTGATCGGCGATGTATTCTTCGAGCATCCGCGTGTGTTTCGCCAGCAACTCCGTGTCCTTTCCGGGCAGCAGCGCCGGGATCTCGTCGCGCAGGGTCAGGAGACAACTGGGCTCCAGCCCGATGATCGGCAGCCCTTGTCGGGCAAAGGGCAGCAGGGCATCGACCAGCCGCTGTGCCTCGCGTCTTGCCTCGTCAACCAGACCGACAGACAGGAACGTACGCCCGCAACACAATGGCCGCTCGCCTTCGGGGGCTGCCGCCACATGCAGCGAGACATTCGCGGCCTCCAGGACGTTCACGGCCGCGCGCAGGTTCTCCGGCTCGAAATACCGGTTGAAACTGTCGACGAACAGGACCGCCCCGGGGGCGGCAAACTGCGTGACCTCGTTGTCCCTGAAAGGTCGCGCGCTCCATGCCGGCAGGTCCCTTGTCGCGGTGAAGCCTGTGATCTTCTCGGTCAGTCTGGCAAGACCGGGAAGGGTGTTGCGCAAATTGGCCAAAAACGACAAGCGCGACGCCCATGGGGCATAGCGCGGAAGATAGGCAACCAGCCGGTCGTGAAAGCTGATCCCGTGCTTGCTGATGCGCGCCGACTGCACCTCGATCTTCATCCGGGCCATGTCGACTCCCGTCGGGCACTCGCGTTTGCAACCCTTGCACGAAACACAGAGTTTCATGGTTTCAGCCATCTGCTCGGAGGTCAGCGCATCCGGTCCCAATTGTCCCGATATCGCCAGCCGCAGGGTATTCGCGCGGCCACGGGTGAGATCCTGCTCCTTGCGGGTCACGCGGAAAGACGGGCACATCACACCGCCCTTGAGTTTGCGGCAGGCGCCGTTGTTGTTGCACATCTCGACGGCGCCCTGGAATCCGCCGCCGCTGCCGGTCCACGCGGACCAGTCAAGGCCTGTATCGAACGCCGGCACGCTGTAGGCCGGGCCGTACCGAAATAGCCGGCGATCGTCCATCTTCGGGGCATCGACGATCTTGCCGGGATTGAAACGCCCCTCCGGGTCGAACCTTTTCTTCACCTCGCCGAAACTGGCCACCATGCGCGAACCGAACATCTTTTCGTGGAATTCGGATCGCACCAGCCCGTCGCCATGCTCGCCCGAGTGAGAGCCCTTGTAGTGCGATACAAGATCAAAACATTCCTCGGCGATCGCACGCATTTTCCTGACGTCCTGATCGAGTTTGAGGTTCAGGACAGGCCGGACATGAAGACAGCCGACCGACGCATGCGCATACCAGGTGCCGCGGGTGCCGTGCTTGTCGAAAATATCCGTAAGGCCCATGGTATAGGCTGCGAGATCCGGCAGCTCGACGGCACAATCTTCCACGAATGACACTGGTTTACCTTCGGCCTTCATCGACATCATGATGTTCAGGCCGGAGCTGCGCAAATCGGCGATTCGCGCCTGCATGCCTGGATCTGGCACCGCCGTCACACCGCCCCAGGCCTTGCCGGTGCCGGACCATGAGAAACCCAGATCGCCGATCATTTCTTCAAGCTGCCTGAGCTTCCGGACATGAAGGCTCGGGTCGTCCTCGGCAAATTCCACCAGAAGAAGCGCTTCGGGCTTGCCGGTCACGAACTCTTCGATGGTGTCGCGGAACATCGGGATGTCGCGGGCCAGCGCAATCATCGTTGAATCGACCAGTTCCACCCCCTGAGGGTTCAAGGTGACCAGATATTGTGCGGCATCCATCGCCTGATGGAATGTGGGGAAGTGACAGACCCCCAGAACCTTCTCCGAGAGGATGGGAGAAAGTTTCAGCTCGATTGCAGTGGAATAGGCCAGCGTCCCTTCAGAGCCGACGAGAAGATGCGCAAGGTTGTTGGGCGATTCACCGGGAACCAGGGCGTCGATATTGTAGCCGCCCACACGGCGCATGACCTTCGGGAACCGTGCGTCGATCTCTTCGGCCTCGCGCGCGCCGAGCTTGAGCAGATCATCGCTCAGGGCGGCGAAGGCGCGGGAGGGGGCGTTGCCGACGGGTCCGAAATGGTGCTTGCTGCCGTCCGCCAGAAAGGCATCGATGGACAGGACGTTGTCGCGCATCATTCCGTAGCGCAGGGATTTGCCTCCGCACGAATTGTTGCCGGTCATTCCGCCGATGGTCGCGCGTGACGCTGTCGAGACATCGACCGGAAACCACAGGCCATGCGGTCTGAGGGCGCGGTTCAGGTCGTCAAGCACGATGCCCGGGCGCACGATGGATCTCTGACTGTCGACATCCAGTTCAAGAATATCGTTGAAATATTGGGTGTTATCCAGAACCAGAGCTTCGTTGACCGTCTGGCCGCACTGCGACGTCCCACCGCCCCGCGCCAGCACGGGAACGCCTTGTTCGCCCGCAATGTCGATAGCCGCGCGAATGTCGTCTTCCGATTTCGGCGACACGATGCCAAGCGGCATCATCTGATAAAGCGAAGCATCCGTTGCATAGCGGCCCCTCGAAAAGCGATCGCACATGACATCGCCCTGAACGCGTTTTCTCAGAGCGTCGGCAAGTTGGGACATGGTCTATCCAGTGCGATTGAGGGGTGATGCCATCATGATTTCGATTGACTTAATTATGAATTCAAAATTACGGTGGAGCAACAGAAAAGAGCGTCTCGGGCCCGCCGCACGTGCAGCGCCCGAAGCTTGAGTACCCTCGATGCGAGACGGATTGCCATGAGAAAAGCCGGCCGCCATTTTCTGCAGATACCGGGGCCCAGTGCGGTGCCGGACCGCATTCTCCGCGCAATAGGGCAACAGACCATCGACCATCGCGGCCCCGATTTCGCCAAGGTGGGCTTGCGCGCGCTGGACGGCCTGAAGTCGATCTTCAAGACGCAGGAGAACGTGTTCATCTACCCGGCCTCCGGCACAGGCGCCTGGGAAGCCGCGCTGGTGAATACGCTGTCACCGGGCGACCGGGTCCTGATGTTCGAGACCGGCCATTTTGCGGCCCTGTGGAAAAAACTGGCCGAAAAGCTGGGCCTGCAGGCAGAATTCATCGAAGGCGACTGGCGGGGCGGCGCCGATCCCGACAGGATCGAAGCCTGTCTGGCCGAGGACGGGGAGCACCGCATCAAGGCGGTCTGCGTCGTTCACAACGAAACCTCGACCGGGTCCGTTTCGCCCATCGCAGAGATTCGCAAGGCCATCGACAAGTCGGGGCATCCGGCACTCTTCATGGTCGATACGATCTCGGGCCTCGCCTCGCTGGACTACCGGCACGACGAATGGGGCGTGGATGTCACCGTTTCGGGCTCGCAGAAGGGCCTGATGCTGCCGCCCGGCCTGTCGTTCAACGCGGCCAGTGCCAAGGCAATGGCCGCCAATGGGTCGGCAAGGCTGCAAAGGTCCTATTGGGACTGGGCCGAGATGGTCGGCCCGAACAAGACCGGCTATTTTCCGTATACGCCGGCCACCAATCTCCTTTACGGTCTGAACGAGGCCGTCGACATGCTTCACGAGGAAGGGCTGGAGAACGTCTTTGCCCGCCATGCGCGCCACGGCGCGGCGGCCCGGGCGGCAGTGCGTACATGGGGCCTTGAGGTGCTCTGCGCCACGCAGGGTCAGGAAAGCGGCGTCCTGACGGCGGTCAAGCTGCCCGAGGGGCACAGCGCCGATGCCTTCCGCGCTACGACTTTGGCGCATTATGACGTATCCTTGGGCAACGGACTGTCTAAGGTGGCTGACAAGGTCTTTCGCATCGGCCATCTTGGTGACTTCAACGATCTGATGCTGGTCGCGACTCTGGCAGGTGTCGAAATGGGACTGAAACAGGCGAATGTTCCCCACGAAACGGGTGGGGTGCAAGCAGCGATGGGCCTCTTGAGCTAGGACCGGAGCCCCCGGGAAAGGGGGACCGTCAGGAACAGGAACGCTATCAACAGACAAATCTCTGGGAGGAGAACCTTATGAAAATGATCGCAAAACTTCTTGCCGCTACAGCCGCTGTCGGGATGGCCGGCGGTGCCTTCGCAGCCGACATGACAATGAAATTCGGTCACGTCGGCGCGCCCGGCTCGCTTTTTGAGGCGACGGCCAACAACTTTGCCGAATGCGTCAATGGCGCAATGCCCGACAAGGTCGAGGTGCAGACCTTCGGATCGTCGCAGCTGGGCGATGACAAGGAACTGCTGCAGAAACTCAAGCTGGCACAGGTCGATTTCTCGCTGCCGTCCTCGATCATGTCGTCGGTCGACGATTCCTTCGGCATCTTCGAGATGCCCTACATCATTACCAGCCGCGACCACATGCGCAGGGTCCAGGACGAGATGATGGACGTATTCCAGGATGCGGCGCATGAAAACGGCTATCATATCGTAGGCCTCGCCGAAAACGGCTTTCGCCACATCACCAACAACGTGCGTCCCATCAATGTGCCGACCGATATGGAGGGTGTCAAACTTCGCACTCCAAACGGTGTCTGGCGTCTGAAGATGTTCCAGGAATACGGCGCAAACCCGACGCCGATGGCCTTTTCCGACGTGTTCACGGCGCTTCAGACCGGTGTCATCGACGGCCAGGAAAACCCCTATGCCCAGATCGCATCCGCCAAATTTCAGGAAGTGCAGAAGTACCTTTCGATCACCGGGCACGTGTACACGCCGGCCTACATCCTCACCTCGAAAAAGCAGTTCGACGGTTTGCCCGAAGACGTACAGGCGGGCCTGACGGACTGTGCCGACCAGTCGCAGGATTTCACCTATGAAACCGCCACCAAACTGGAAGAAGAGCTGCTGAAGGTCATCGAGGATGCCGGGGTCGAAGTGAACACCGCGGACAAGGCCGCCTTCATCGAAGCCTCCAAGCCGATCTACAAACAGTTCGCCGACGAAGTCGATGGCGCGCAGGAGATGATCGATACGGTCCTGGGGCTCGGTCAGTCAAGCTGACAGGTAACAGCGGGCGGCAGGTTCTTCGTGCCGCCCGTCGAATTTCCAGATACCTTCATCGTCCGCGCGCAGCACCCCGCTTGCCGGAACCCCGCGCGCCCGATGGCAACCAGGCCCAACCCAGATGGAAACTGCCTCTTACCCAAGATTGTCGCGCATCAACCGTCTGATCGGCAGCATTCTGGAATGGATCACGATCGGTCTGATGATCCTGCTGACGCTCTGTGTGACCGTCGCCGTGATTGCCCGCCTGATGGGGCAGAGCTTTTCGTGGTACGACGAGATCGCGGCAATCATGCTGGCGTGGATCACCTATTACGGATCGGCGCTTGCCGCGCTACACCGACGCCACATCGGATTTGACACGGTTCTGTTGGCCCTGCCGAAAAAGTTGCGTGTCGGCGCCCTGCTGGTCGGCGAAGCGATCATTCTCATTTTCTTCTTTTTGATGGCGCGCGCCGGATTTCAGGTGCTCGATGTGCTGGCCGGCGATACGCTTGTCTCGCTCTCCTGGATGCCCATTCAGGTCACACAATCGGTCATACCGATCGGCGCCATTCTCTTCATGATCTGCCAGGTTCTGAGCCTGCCCGCCTATCTGAAACTGACCGCTGCAGGCATATCGCTCGAACACGCTGAGATCGAAGAGGAAGTGGAAACCGAACTCCACAAGAACAGGGAACGCGTCTGATGCTGATGGCGGGAATCTTCTTCGCGATGCTGCTGATGATCTGCATCAACATCCCGATTGCCGTGGCCCTGGCCATGAGCGGGGTGCTGGGACTGCTCTTTACCGAAGGGCCGGGCAGCCTCGTGACCATCGCGCTCGACATGTACAGCGGTTCGACCAAGTTTTCTCTGATCGCGATCCCGATGTTTGTCCTGGCCGGCGCGATCATGAACGCAGGCGGGATCACCGACAGGTTGATCAATTTCGTGACCGCGATCATCGGCTTCATCCGTGGTGGCCTTGCGATGGTGAACATCGGCGTATCGCTGTTCTTTGCCGAAATTTCAGGCTCGGCTGTCGCGGATGTGGCCGCCATGGGCTCGATCCTGATCCCGCAAATGAAAAAGCGCGGCTACAGCAAGGAATTCTCGGCCGCCGTCACGTCGTCGTCCGCGTCGCTGGCGATCATCATTCCGCCGTCGATCCCGATGATCCTCTATGCCGCCTCTGCCAACACCTCGGTTGAGCAATTGTTTGTCGCGGGTCTCGTGCCGGGGCTTCTGGGAGCTGCCGGTCTCATGCTCGTGGCCTATCTCTTCGCCAAGCGCTACAATTTCCCGACCGAGGCCGCGTTCAACCTTGGGCGCTTGCGCGAGACCTTCGTCGATGCCCTGCCTGCCTTCACGCTGCCGGTGATCATTCTGGGTGGTATTTTCGGCGGATATGTCACCGCGACCGAAGCGGCCGGTCTGGCAGTCCTGGCGGCGCTTCTGGTGTCTGCCTGGTACGGCAACCTCGACGTCCGGCACCTGCGCCGCGCGATGCTGGACGGTGGCATCCAGACCGCCGTCGTGATGCTTCTGGTGGCGGCGTCGGTGCTGATGGGCGGCTTTCTGACCCGCGCGCAGATTCCCCAGCAACTTGCCCAGGGAATTCTGGACATCACAACCCAGCAATGGGCCATCCTGTTGATCCTGAACTTCTTTTTCCTCATCATCGGATTTTTCCTGCATTCTGCCGCGGCGATCATCCTGGTCATTCCGATCGTGATCCCGCTGATCACGGCGGCGGGCATCGATCCGGTGCATTTCGGGCTTGTGGTTACGCTCAACCTGGCCATCGGACAGCAGACGCCTCCTGTCGCCTCGGTTCTGATTACGGCCTGTTCGGTGGCGCGGGCGAACATATGGGAGGTCTCGAAGGTCAACATCTGGTTCGTCGGCGTGCTGCTGGCGGTCCTGATGCTGTGTACCTACGTGCCGTCGGTTCCGATGTTCCTGGTGGAGTATTTCTACCGATGACTGACAGACCCGCCGAAATCACCGACGATCTGCGCGACGGAATCCTGTGGATCACGTTCCAGCGGCCCGAAGCCCGCAATGCGCTGACCTTCGGCATGTATGAACGGCTTGCGCAGCTGTGCCGTGAGATGCCGGTCGATGGAACGGTCCGCGCTGTCGTGATATCCGGAGCCGGGGGCAAGGCCTTTGCCGCAGGCACCGACATGACCCAGTTCCGCGCCTTTGAAACACCGCAGGACGCAGTGGATTACGAGCACAGGATCGACGCTGTCCTGGATGCCGTCGAACGCTGCCCGGTGCCGACCGTCGCCGCGCTGAACGGGGCCTGTACGGGCGGCGGTGGGTCCATTGCGGCGGCCTGCGACATCAGGATCGCCTCGGCCAGCCTGAAGTACGGGTTCCCGATTGCCCGTACCCTGGGCAATTGTCTAGCGGCGGGAAATCTTGCGCGACTGTCCGAGCTGATCGGGGCCGGACGGGTCCGGGAAATGATCTTTACCGCCCGTCTGATCGAGGCGGAAGAGGCGCTTGGCATCGGCCTTGTCAGCGAAGTCCTGCCCGATGAAACCGCCCTGATGACCCGCGCCGCCGAACTGGCCGACAGGGTCGGCTCCATGGCGCCCCTGACCCTGCGCGCCACCAAGGAAGCGTTGCGCCGCAATCTCGCTGCCCTAAAGGTCGAGGATTCCGATCTGATCGTTTCATGCTACATGAGCGATGATTTCCGAATTGGCATGGAAGCCTTTCTGGGCAAGACAAAACCGGCATGGACAGGCAAATGACCGAAAAGTCCGGCCCCCTCAAAGGCATGCGTGTCGTCGAGCTTGCCCATATCATGGCCGGACCGGTCTGCGGCCTGATGCTGGCCGATATGGGCGTCGATGGCATCAAGGTGGAAGAACCGACCGGCGATGACAGCCGCCGGTTCGTGCCGCCGACCATCAACGGCGAAGCAGCGGCGTCCATGATGATGAACCGCAACAAGCGCGGCATCTCGCTGAACCTCAAGGCCCGGAAGGCCGTGGATATCCTGCGCAGGCTTCTTGCCGATACCGATCTCGTCATCAAGAACTGTCGCAAAGGCACGATGCAAAAACTTGGCCTGTCCTACGAGGATCTGGCAGCCGCAAATCCACGGCTGACCTATTGCGAAATCTCGGGATTCGGGCGCGCCGGCCCCTGTGCAGAACGCGGCGGGTTCGATCTGACCGCGCAGGGCATGTCAGGTCTGATGTCGATCACGGGCGAAGGTCCGGCCGTCCCCCCGTCAAGGTCGCCGCGCCGGTTTCCGGCATCACCCCCGGAATTCCGGGGGTGATGGGCGTGGCTGCCGACTTTACCAACATGTTGCAGACCGGTCTGGGCCAGAAGGCCGATACGTCCCCGTTCGAGGACGCCATCGTTCAAACCTACTCGCCGTCCGCGATCGCTTTCGCGACCGGTGAAACACCCGAACCCCTCGGATCCGCCAACCCCGCCGATCCAGCACTTACCAGATCAGGAGGCCCCCGATGACCCTCACCCTGCAACAGGCACAAGCCATAATCGGCGACTGTCTCGAATGGCGCAAAGACAATGGTCTGAAGCCACTTACCGTGGCGGTCCTGGATCGCGGTGGCCACCTTTTGGCGCTGGCGCGCGAGGATGAAACCAGCACCCTCAGACCGGAGATTGCGCAGGGCAAGGCGCGCGGCGCCGTGTCGATGGGGCTCGGCTCTCGGGCTTTGTATGAAAGGTCAAAGGCCGAACCGGCTTTCATCCAGGCAATGAACGGCCTGTCGAACGGATCGCTGGTGCCGGTCGCGGGCGGCGTCCTGATCAAGAAGGACGGCATCATTCTGGGTGCTGTCGGCGTTACGGGGGACAGTTCCGACAATGATGAAGCCTGCGCGATCGCAGCGATCCAGAAGGCCGGGTTTGTCGCTGATGGCGGGTGACGGGTCCGGCACCGGGACGACCGGTTTGCGGTTCGGATCCGGACTCCGCAGTTGGTCCGTCCAGGGCCATATCAAGCCCGGCACGGGGTCGCCTTGGACAGGCAAGCGCCGGTCGAAGGGATGCGGCCTCTTCATCCGTCACCCCCGGACGTCTCCGTGCACCGACAGGACTGAACCCCAATCGACCTGCAACACCCCGCTGCTGAAAACGTCCATCAGGGGACAGACAAACATGGACATTGGGAACGAAGCCGATGACGCATGACGCGGGTCACCTCATCATCAGCGGGCGATGGGACGACAACGTTGCCATCGTCGATATCGGGAAAGCCCTCGTGCCCGAAAACGACGGGACCTCTCATGCGATCGTCTCGCGACCAAGGGTCACCCCTGACCTCGACCTTTACGGCGATGGGGCGGCAGGGACCCGCGCGAGCGGCCAGCCGGTGACTGTCGCCGTGGATGCCGCCGGGCGCTATGCCTATGTTGTCTGCCATTCGGGGGATGCGACGCCGAAGGCCGCCGGGGCGTATCAGCATGGCCACCCGGGGCTTGTGAGCGTCCTCGATGTCGCTGCTGCGATGGATCCTGCCCATGACGACAGCCTTGGTGCTGTTGTAGAATTCGTCTCTACGGGGCGCACCGGTCCGGTCGGCTGCGCGCTCACGCCGGATGGTGCCGCCCTGCTTGTGAACTGCGGCGAAGCCGACGGAAGCGAAGACGGCGGCG